>JAOPVV010000042.1 GCA_025966005.1 Frankiales bacterium | reverse complement strand
CAGGCTGCGGTCGCGGCCGACGACGGTCACCGGCGGGGCGCCGAGCACGCCCGCCGACGCGCAGGGCGGCCCCGGCCGCCGGTCCTTTGGAGTGGGCGCCGGCGTCCCGGACAGGATCGTCCGCACGTCGTCGAGGCCGTCGCCCGGGACGCGTCGTCCGCAGGGCCGGAGGTCCTGGGACGACCTGGCCGGGTCGGCCGTCGTGCTCTTGACAGGTCGCGGCGCGCGAGCATCGTGGTCGCTGCCCGGCGACGCCATGGGGTGCGCCGCCCAGTCCAAGTGGAAGGGGGTGGTGGACGTGTACGCACGCGCCACCACTGTCCGTGCACGGCCGTCGGCGCTGGACGACGCGATCGCCATGATGCGCGACGACATCATGGACGACGTCACCCAGATGGACGGCAACATCGGCCTGTCCATGCTCGCCGACCGCGACAGCGGTCGCTGCATCGTCACGAGCGCCTGGGCGGACCAGGAGGCGATGCGCCGCTCTGCGTCGGCGGTGAAGCCCCTGCGCGACCGGGTCTCGGAGCTGATGGGCGACACGCCGACCGTGCAGGAGTGGGAGATCGCGGTCCTGCACCGCCGCCGGCCGACCGACGCGGGGGCCTGCGCCCGCGTCACCTGGCTGCAGGGCCAGTCCGGCGACGCCGACCGGGCCATCGAGGTCTACCGGCAGAAGGTGCTCCCGGCCCTCGAGGAGGTCGACGGCTTCTGCAGCGCCAGCCTGCTGGTCGACCGCGACACCGGACGCGCCGTCTCGACGGTGACGTTCCAGAGCCGCGACCACATGGAGCGCAGCAGCGACATGGCCGACCGGCTGCGCACGTCGACCGCGGAGGAGACCGGCTCGCGCATCTCGGACGTCGCCGAGTTCGACCTCGTCCTGGCCCACCTGCGCGTACCTGAGACCGTCTAGCCCGGGGTCCCGTCCGGCTCAGGGGCGTAGGGGCAGTGGCGGCAGCCCAGCCCGCAGCACGTCCCGCGGTCGGCGAGGGTCCGGGCCGTCAGCACCCGGTAGCCGCTGATCGGGTCGCGGTAGGTCGCCTGGCCGAGGTCCAGAGCCGTCGCGTGCGCCTCGAGCGCCGCGGCGGCCTGCGGGTGGGTCCGGTCGAGGCGGTCCTGCCGCGGCTCGGTCAGCGGCCGGTCGTGCAGCGCGCGCACGTCCTCCCTGTCCACCACCGCACCATCGTGCCTGCTCCTGCGCGCAGCCCCCGTCCGCGGACCCATCGTCCCCCGGTCAGGGCTCAGGGCGTCGTGTCCCGCCGCCGAAGGACAGGGCATGACCGTGCGACGACGACTGCTCCTCCCGCTGCTGGCACTGGTCGCCGGCGCGGCCGCCGCGGGGGTGACGGCCGCTCCGGCCAGTGCCGCCTGCGCGTCGAACACCGGGAAGTCGATCAGCGGCACCGTGTTCGGCCAGGACGGCCGGGACGTCAACGTCAGCATCGGGTTCGACCTGGTCGACGCCGGCGGCCGTGCCCTGAACGCGGACCCGAGGAGCGCCTCGTACGGCTGCGCGAAGACGGGTGGGTACTCCGTCCCGCAGAGCTACCTCAACCACTTCGTCGGCCCGGAGGGCGCACCCCAGGCGTCGGTCATGAACGACGGCGCGCGCACGACCCGGGCTTGGAAGGTCGGGAGCATCCCCAGCAACGCCGTCGGGGCCTACGTCGAGGTCTACCACCGGGGCTACCAGGGGAGCCCGTGCAAGGACGCCAACGGCAACTGGTGCTTCAACCCGCAGACGCTGACCAAGTACGGCAACAGCAACAAGCACCTCGTGCCGGTCGGGACGGCCAACCTGCCGATCCGGCTGCCGATGACCTGCGGCCACAAGGGGACGGCCGGTGCGATCAAGGGCGTCGTCACCAACAGCGCCGGGCAGCGGGTGGCGCTGAAGAGCCTGTACGCCTGGACGGAGGCGAAGTGGAACGCCTACCCGTTCTACCAGGGCTGGGGCACCGCCCGGTTCTCCTCGACCGGGGTCTACGCGGTGCCGTCCCTGGCGTCCAGGCAGCGCTACGTCATGTGGGCCACGACCACCGGGGGCAAGGTGCTCAAGCGCACGGGGGTGCTGGTCGACGACTGCGCCACGACGACCGTGAACTGGCGCGTCTAGGCGCTCGGTCGGCGCACCCTCAGTCGGCGACCAGGCAGAACAGGTTGCCCTCCGGGTCGGCCATGACGACCCAGCGCTGACCCTGCTGCTCCACCTGCTCGACGACCCGGGCGCCGAGCCCGACGGCCCGCTCGACCTCACCGGCCAGCTCGTCGACGGAGGAGACGTGCAGGTCGAGGTGGGCGCTGCTCTTGGCCGGTCGAGGGTCGTCGGTGCGCTGCAGCACCACGCGGGGCTGCCCGGGCGCGACCGGCTCGAGCCCGACGTACTGCTCCCAGGTGCCGCGCACGCCGACGCCCAGCAGGCCGCACCAGAACACCGCCAGGGCGGCCGGGTCGCGGGCGTCGATGGTCACGGCGTCCCACCGCAGCGCGCTCATGCGTACGGCCCTGCGAGGTCGAGCTCGGCCCACACGACCTTGCCGGTCTCGGTGGTCCGCGAGCCCCACCGGTCGGCGAGGGTCGCGACGAGCTGCAGCCCTCGCCCGCCCTCGTCGTCGTGCGCCGCCCGTCGGCGCCGGGGCATGAGACGCCCCTCGTCGACCGCTTCGAGCACCAGCCGGTCGCGGGTCAGCCGCAGCCTCAGCTCGACCTGCCCGAGACCGTGCAGCAGCGCGTTGGTCACGAGCTCGCAGGCCAGCAGGGTGGCGGTGGCGACGACCTCGTCGAGCAGCGCCCACGAGCGCATCGCGGTCCGGGCCCGTGCCCGCACGTCGACCAGCAGCGCGCGCTCGCGGGGAACCCGCACGAGCACGGTGCGCGACCGGGCGTCAACGTCCTCCGGGACGCGCACCAGCAGCAGCGCGACGTCGTCGTCGCTGTCGCTGTCGGTCATCCGGCTCATGAGCCCGTCGGCCAGCAGCTCGAGGTCGTCGCCGCCTTCGGCCAGAGCGCGGCCCAGCTCGGCCAGCCGGGCGTCGATGTCGGTGCCGCGGCGCTCGACCAGGCCGTCGGTGTAGAGCGCCAGCACCGAGCCGGGGGGCAGGCGCACGGCGGTCTGCCGCGGCGCGTCCCCGACGCCCAGCGGAGCCGACGCGTCGACCCGGAGCAGCTCGACGCCGCCGCCGGCGGTCCTCAGCACCGGGGGCAGGTGACCGGCGCTGGCCAGCAGCAGCTCACGGGTGTGCGGGTCGAACACGCCGTACGCGCAGGTCGCGATCTGCGCCTCGCCCAGGTCGGCGACCAGGCCGTCCAGGACGTCGAGCACCTCGACGGGGGCGAGGTCGAGCCGGGCGCAGGTGCGCACCGCCGTGCGCAGCTGGCCCATGACGGCCGCAGCGGGCACGCCCCTGCCCATGACGTCGCCGATGACGAGCGCGAGACGCCCTGCTCCCAGGGCGATCACGTCGTACCAGTCGCCGCCGACCTCGGTGTCGGCCGCACCGGCGACGTAGCGGACCGCCACCTCCAGCTCCTCGGTCGACGGGACGTCCTGGGGGAGGAGGGACCGCTGCAGCGTCAGGGCCGTCGCGCGCAGCGACACGTCGCGCGAGACGTCGGTCGCGACCAGCGCGACGGCGACCACCTCGTCGGAGCCGTCGGTGCGCACGGGGTGCCAGTCGGTGCGCCACTGCAGGGCCCCGTCGCCGGTCATGGCGCGGCCCAGACACGGCTCGCCCGTCGAGACGACCTCCGCGACGTGCTGTTCGACCACCTCGGGCAGCCCTTCCGGGCCGAGGTCGCGGGCGCGCCGGCCGACGTGCTCCGCCGCCGGCCGGCCGCTGGCCCGCGCCAGGCTGCGGCTCACCAGCAGGTAGCGCGCGTCGCGGTCGAGCAGCGCGAAGCCGTCGGCGGAGGCCTCGAGCAGGACCTCCAGCACGGATGCGTCGTCGACGCCCGACGGCGCGCTGCGGACCGGGGAGAGCCGAGGAGCGGTCGGACCCTGCTCGGTCTCAGGCAGACTCGACGTCACCGGGGTGTGCCGCCGTGGCGGTGGCCGTGGCGGCGAGGCCGTCCGCCAGCACCGCGATGAGACGGGCGGCGTCGGCGCAGCTGAGCCGGGTCGTCGCGACGCACGTGTCGTCGCGCCAGGTCGACAGGACCACGCAGTCGGACCCGCCCAGCCCGGCGTGCCAGGAGGCACGGAGCGCACGGGCTCCGTCCCTGGCGTCACCGAACCACTCCCCGCGCGGCGGCAGGGGCACGACCGTCATGCCGTCAGCCTGCCGCTCGCGTCCTGGGCTGGCAAGCGGCCGCTGCCGGGCGGGCGTGGAAGGCGCGGCGCGGGCGTGGCACCGTGGAGCGTGCGGCGCCACGGGGCGCCCGCGGACGCAGGAGGAGGACCGTCGTGCTGGACGTCGTCGGAGCGCGGGTGCTCGCCCGCAGCGGGCTGCTGACGCCGGCCCGCCCCGACCGCCTGGTCGGCATGGCGCTCGCCGCCGCCCGCTGGGGCATCACCCCTGCCACCGGCTACGCCGCCGGAGCCGCCCGTCACCCCGACCGGGTCGCGCTCGTCGACGACGACGGCTCGCTGACCTGGCGCGACGTCGACCGGCGCACCGACCGCACCGCCAGCGAGCTGCGGGCCCGCGGCCTGCGCGAGGGCGACGCCGCCGGTCTGCTCGCCCGCAACGGCCGGGGCCTGGTCGAGGGCGCCGTCGCGCTGTCGAAGGTCGGCGCCGACGTGCTCTACCTCAACACCGGTAGCGCCGGCGGCCCGCTGGCGCAGGTGCTCGACCGGGAGGGCGCCCGCGCGCTGCTGTTCGACGAGGAGTTCGCCGACCTGCTCGCGCCGTGCCTGCCCGGCCGGCTCGGCGTGACGACGGAGCAGCTGGCCGACCTCGCGGTCACCTCGACCCTCGGCGCTCCGCCGAAGCCGGGCCGCACCTCGCGCCAGGTCATCCTCACCAGCGGCACGACCGGGGCGCCGCGGGGCGCGGCCCGGGGGGGAGCCTCGATCGAGGACGCCGTCGCCGCCCTGTCGATGATCCCGCTCCGGGCGCGCCAGACCACCGTGATCGCCGCGCCCGTCTTCCACGCCTGGGGGCTCGGCCACCTCTCCCTCGGCATGCTGCTCGGCTCGACGGTCGTGCTGCAGCGGCGCTTCGACCCCGAGCGGGTGCTGCAGGCCGTCGAGGAGCACCGCGCCACCGTGCTCGTCGTCGTCCCGGTGATGCTCGAGCGCCTGGTCGAGGCCGCCCGCCACGGCGGCCACGACACGTCCTCGCTGCGCGTCATCGCGTCCAGCGGCAGCGCGCTGCCCGGCGACCTGGTCCGCCGGGTGCAGGACGTCTTCGGGCCCGTGCTGCACAACCTCTACGGCTCGACCGAGGTGGCCTACGCCGCCGTCGCGACCCCCGAGGACCTCCAGGCCGACCCGCGCACGGCCGGCCGTCCGCCGCACGGCGTCACGCTCCGCGTCGTCGACGAGCAGGGGCGCGACGTCCCGACCGGCACCCCCGGCCGCATCTTCGTCGGCAGCGGACTGGCGTTCGAGGGCTACACCGACGGCTCCGACAAGGACCGGCTCGACGGCCTGGTGTCGACCGGCGACCTCGGGGTCGTCGACGCCAGCGGGCGGCTGACCGTCCTCGGCCGCGACGACGACATGGTCGTCATCGGCGGCGAGAACGTGCACCCCGGCCAGGTCGAGGACGTCCTGGCGGAGGACCCGTCCGTCGCCGAGGTCGCCGTGGTCGACGAGCCGGACGAGGTCTACGGCGTCCGGCTGGTGGCGCACGTCGTGGCCGCCCCCGGCGCGACCGTCGACGCCGGTCACCTCCAGGACCTCGTCCGGCAGCGGCTGGCGCGCTTCGCCGTGCCGCGCGAGGTGCGGCTGATCGACGCGCTGCCGCGCAACGCCACCGGCAAGGTGCTGAGGAAGGAGCTCAGGCCGTGACCGCTCCCGCCCAGCTCGACCGCCCCGACGTCGACGAGGAGGTCGTCGACGACCGCCCGTGGGTCGCGATCGTCTGGAACGACCCGATCAACCTCATGAGCTACGTAACGCACGTCCTCATGGAGCTGTTCGGCCACCCCCGGCCGGTCGCGGAGAAGATGATGATGGACGTGCACCAGAAGGGGCGGGCTGCTGTCACCAGCGGCACCCGCGAGCAGATGGAGCACGACGTCGCGCGCCTGCACGCCAAGGGCCTCTGGGCGACCCTGCAGCAGGACTAGACCTAGGGTCTGGTCCCGATGAGGTTCAAGCGCAAGCGGTCCGGGGCGGTCGTCGCCGAGGTCGACCGCATCGAGGCCGACCTGCTCAGCGCGATGGCGGGCGACCTGCTGGCGCTGCTGGGGGCCGACGACGAGGACGCCGCCGAGCAGGACCCGCTCGCCGCGCTGGTCGGGTTGAGCGCCGAGCCGGTCGAGCGGCCCGAGGACCCGGCGCTGGCCCGGCTGCTGCCCGACGCGTACGGCGACGACGAGCAGGCCGCAGCGGAGTTCCGCCGCTACACCGACGCCGACCTGCGGGCCGGGAAGCGGGCTCAGGCGAGGACGGTGCTCGGGGGCCTGACCGGCGGCAC
>JAOPVV010000010.1 GCA_025966005.1 Frankiales bacterium | reverse complement strand
CAGACCGCGACGCGGCGGGTCGAGATCCAGGCCGGCATCACCAGCCAGGTCGACGCGGCCCGCGAGGCGGAGTCCGGCGTGAACCTCGACGAGGAGATGATGAACATGATCTCGTACCAGCACGCCTACGAGGGCGCGGCCCGCTACATCACGGCCATCGACCAGGTGCTGGGCACCCTGATCAACCGCACCGGTCTGGTCGGGAGGTAGCGGTGACCGCCTTCCGGGTGACGCAGCGCAGCGCCAGCTCCACGATGATGCAGGGCCTGCAGGCCAACCTCGGTCGCATGCAGAAGCTCCAGGAGCAGCTGTCGTCCGGCCGCCGCATCTCGCGCCCCTCCGACGCGCCCGTCGCGACGGCGGAGGCCATGCAGTTCCGCGGCGAGCTGCGGCGCACCGAGCAGTACTCCCGCAACGCCGCGGACGGCCTGGCGTGGCTGGGCACCGCCGACGCGGCCCTGACCGGCGGGCTCGAGCTGACCCGTCGAGCCAAGGAGCTGACGCTGCAGGGGATCAACGCGACCGGCAACACCCAGGGCCGCCTGGCCCTGGCCGCCGAGATCGACAGCCTGCGCGCCGGTCTGCTCGACATCGCCAACACCAGCTACCTCGACCGGCCCGTCTTCGCCGGGACCGCCGCCGTCGCGGTGGCCTACCTGCCGGACGGGACCTCGACCGGCGACGGCGGCAGCGTGACGCGCTCGGTCGCGCCGGGCACCACCGTCGGCGTCAACGTCGCCGGCACCGAGGTCTTCGGCGCCGACGGCGACCCGACCCAGCTGTTCACCGTGCTCTCCGAGCTGGCCACGGCCCTGCGCGACCCGGACGGGGCCGCGCGCCAGGTGGCCCTCGACGGCGGACTGGCCGACCTGGACACGGCCGTCGACCGCGTCGTCAGCTCGCTCGGGCAGATCGGCGCCCGCTACGACCGGGTGGAGACCCTGCGCAACCGGGCCGACGACCAGCTCATCACGCTGACCGGCAGGCTGTCGGAGACCGAGGACATCGACCTGCCGAAGACGATCGTGGACCTGCAGATGCAGGAGGTCGCCTACCAGGCCGCCCTCGGGGCGACGGCCCGTGTGGTGCAGCCCTCCCTGCTCGACTTCCTGCGCTGACCGCGCCTCCCGACGACCGAGGGACCCCATGACTACCGTGGACACCACCATGCCGCGCACCGACACCTCCCTGTCCGAGCCCGACCTGCCCGAGCTGGCCTTCGCCGGCGGCCTGCCGGGCTTCCCGGACGCGAAGCGGTTCGCCCTGGTCGAGGTCGAGCACAGCGTCCTGTTCGTCCCGCGCAGCCTCGACGAGGCGGGCCTGGAGTTCGTCGTGGCCCCGCCCGTGGTGTTCTTCCCCGACTACGTCGAGGAGATCGACGCCGACGACGTCGAGGAGCTGGGGCTCGAGACCGCCGACGACGCCCTGCTGCTGGTCGTCCTGACGCTGGGCGACACCGTCGACCAGGCGACCGCGAACCTGCAGGCGCCGGTGGTCATCAACCAGCGCACCCGCGTCGCCGCCCAGGTGCTGCTCGGCAAGGGCGAGCACTCGCTGCGCCAGCCGCTGCGCAGCGCCGACCCCGCTGCCTAGCTTCCGCCGCCCAGCGTGCCTGCCTACACCCACGTCTCGGTCCACCAGGAAGGGGACACCGGTGCTGGTCCTGACGCGTCGCACGTCGCAGAGCATGATCGGCGAGGACGTCGTCATCACGATCCTCGACATCCGGGGTGACCAGGTGCGCATCGGGGTCAGCGCTCCCCGGCACGTCGACGTCCACCGCAAGGAGGTCTACCGCGACCTCCAGGCGGCCAACCGGTCGGCGGCGTCGCCGACCCCGGCCGCCGTCAGCGCGCTCGGCGCGCTGCTGCGCGACAGCGGTGCTGTCGCCCCGCCCGCTCCCTGACAGGTCCGCACCTGGGAGGAGCGGAGACCACCATGGGCATCCACGACGGCTTCGAGAGGGTCCCGATGGACCGCTCTGCCTGCTACCGGCTCAAGGGCCGCTCGTGAGCGCCCCGCGGTCGAGGTGCACGACCGCGCCCCCGAGTCGGTGCAGTCCCTGGTCGACGACGTCTGGTCCAGCTACGTGGGGGCGCCGCTCGTCCCGCGACCGGTCGTCGCCGGCGACGACCTCGTCGGCCGCAGCATCGCCATCAGCGGCGACTGGTGCGGCACCGTCCAGGTGCAGGCGAGCCGGGCGCTGGCCGTGACGGTGGCCTCCGCGATGTTCTCGACGGGGGCCGCCGAGATCACCGACACCGACGTCTCCGGCGCCCTCGGCGAGATCACCAACATCGTCGGCGGCAACGTCAAGAGCCTGCTCGGCGGGGAGTGCCGGCTGGCGCTGCCGTCGTCGGTCGGCCACGGTCCCGACACCGCCGGACACGAGGTGCCGCGCCTCGAGCTCGACGCCGCCGGCGAGCCGCTGGTGGTCGTCGTCTGGCGCGAGGGACGCTCCTAGACGACCGGCTCCCGGGTCCCCGCCACGTCCCGCTGCTTCGGCAGGTCGACGGGCTCGGGGACCCGAGGCGAGGGCTCGACCCGCAGCGGCCGGGCGAGCCACGGCGGCAGCCACCAGTTCCACTGGCCGAGCAGCGACACCAGGGCCGGGACGAGCAGCGCCCGCACGATAGTGGCGTCGATGAGGATGCCGACGCCGAGCGCGGTCGCCAGCACCTTGATGTCGGTACCTGGCGCCGAGGCCAGGGCGATGAAGGCCAGGAACAGGATGAGCGCGGCGCAGGTCACGAGCCGTCCCGTCCGGCCCAGCCCCTCGACGACCGCGATCCGGGTCGACCCGGTCTTGTCGTACTCCTCCCGCATGCGCGCCAGGATGAAGACCTCGTAGTCCATCGACAGGCCGAACAGGAAGGCGAAGATCAGCACCGGCAGCCAGAAGGTCACCGCGCCGGTCGGGCTGATGTCGAAGACCTGCTCGGACCCGAACCCCTTCTGCCAGAAGAGCACGACGAAGCCGAACGTCGCGGCCACCGACAGCACGTTCAGCAGGACCGCCTTGAGCGGCAGCAGCAGGGAGCGGAAGGCGCGCACCAGCAGCACGAACGTCACCAGCGCGATGAGCAGCATGACCAGCGGGAAGCGCTTGAAGACCGCGTCGCTGTAGTCGAGGACGGTCGCGCCGGGACCCGCGACGCCGACGGCACCGTCGATCCCGGCGATCGTGTCGCGGATCCGCTCGACCACCTCGGCGGCCTGGATGTCGACCAGCTCGGCCTCGGGCACGACCGACACGACCGCGGTGCCGTCGAGCCGCCAGGTCGGGTCGTCGGGCGCCGTGACGAAGGCGACGCCGTCGAGGGCCGACACCTCGCGGACGACCTGGTCGGCCGTCGCCGCCGGGTCGTCGCTCCTCACCAGGACCTCGAGCGGGGTGACGATCCCGGCCGGGACCCCGCCGGCGCGCAGGTCGGCGAGCGCCTCGACCGCCGGGCCCTGCGTGGCGAGGGAGGACGTCTGCGCCTGGCCGATGCGGATGCCGAACACGGGGGCGATGAGCAGGCCGAGCAGCAGCAGCCCGACGCCGGCGGCGAGCCAGCGGCGGTGCGCGACGGCCCGCGCCCAGCCGGTCCACGCGCGCGAGGCGCTGCTCTCGTGCCGGAGTCGCGGCCAGTCGACCCGAGGGCCGATGCTGGCGAGCACGACCGGCAGCAGGGTGAGGACGACGGCCGTGCTGACGACCGGGATGAGCAGGCCGCCGATGCCCATGCTGCGCAGGAACGGGACCGGCACGACTACCAGCGCGATCAGCGAGACGGCGACGGTGCCGCCGGAGGAGACGACGGCGTGGCCGGCGGTGCGCATGGCCTCGACCACGGCCTGCTCGTTCGTCCGGCCGTGCTCGTGC
The DNA here is from genome assembly GCA_025966005.1 of Frankiales bacterium. Taxonomy (GTDB): domain Bacteria; phylum Actinomycetota; class Actinomycetes; order Mycobacteriales; family SCTD01; genus SCTD01. The sequence continues at coordinate 1,772 of JAOPVV010000010.1, read as the reverse complement.
TCCTCCCGCCACCGGGTCACCAGCAGCAGCGAGTAGTCGATCGCGACCCCGAGTCCGACCAGGGCGATGAGGAACTGCACGACGAAGCTGACGTCCGTGAGGTAGCTGACGGCCAGCACGCACAGGAACGTCGACAGGATCGACACCAGCGCGATGACCAGCGGCACCAGCGCCATGAACGAGGCGAACACGAACAGCAGCACCAGCAGCGCGCCGAACGCCCCGAGCAGCGTCTCGCCGAGCACGCTCGGCGGCTCACCGCCCTCGCTGTCGGCGGCGTCGCCCTCCGACAGCTCGAAGTAGCCGGTGGTGCGGATGTCGAGGCCGGTCGCCTGCTCCTGCTGGGCGAGGAAGTCCTCCGCGACCCGAAAGGCCGGCTGGAAGGTGAAGCTGGTGAACTTCTCGTCCACGACGACGCCGTACGCGGTGCGTCCGTCGTCGGTGGCGAACTCGTCGGAGCCGGTGTTGCCCTGCCACAGCACGCGGTACTGCGGGAACTGCTCCTGCAGCCCGCGGAAGACCCCGTCGACCGCGGCGGTCTCCCCGGCGATGCTGCCGGCCGAGCTCAGCGCCACGATCGTGGTGCCCTCGTCGGGCCCGTTGCCGTACGTCTCGAGCAGCTGCTTCTCGGTCTCGTAGCCCTGCTGCCCGGGCAGCGAGAAGTCGACCGTCAGCCGGTCGACGGTCGTGCCGGCGGTCGCGCCGCCGGCGACCACGACCAGCAGCCAGAACAGGCCCACCAGGGCCTTGTGACGCAGGACGAAGCGCGCGAGCCGCACCATGGGTCCCCCTCGGTGTCTCGAGCACGGTACGACCGGCGTCGAGCGAGTTCCCGGCCCGTCGGGCCCTGTCCTGGGGACTGACGTCCGCGAGCCGTCGTACTCATCGGACGGCACTCGTCGGCCGGCGCGGATCAGCGCAGCAGCGAGTCGTCCAGCGGGGGGTGGTTGACCAGCGAGTGCGCCGCGCGCTCGAGGTGGTCCCAGATCGCGGCCCGGGCCTCGTCGGGCACGTCGAGCCGGGTGACCGCGGCGAGCATCAGCGACAGCCAGGCGTCCCGCTCGCGCTCGCCGACCTGCCAGGCCACGTGGCGCATCCGCAGCCGGGGGTGCCCGCGCTGCTCGGAGTAGGTGCCGGGACCGCCCCAGTACTGGATGAGGAACAGCCGCAGCCGCTCCTCCGCCGGACCGAGGTCGTCGGGGTACAGCGGCCGCAGCACCGGGTCGGTCGCGACGCCGCGGTAGAAGTCGGCCACGAGCTGGCGGAACACGGGCTCTCCGCCGACCGCGTCGTACAGGCTCGTCACGGGCTCCACCCTAGGCGGCGCGCGACCTCGCGGCGTTCGGCGGACGCGCGCTGCGCCGCCCCGGCGATATTGGCGAGCATCCCGCCGAACACGATGCCGTGGAACGGCGCCACCGACCACCAGTAGGCGTGCCCGGCGAGCCCGCGGGGGTGGAACAGTGCCCGCTGCACGAACAGCGTCCGGCCGGACTCGTCGACCTCGACGCCCAGCTCGAGCCAGGCGGCCCCCGGCACCTTCATCTCGGCGCGCAGCCGCAGCAGCTTCTGGTCGACGATCTCCTCGACCCGCCAGAAGTCGAGCGACTCGCCGACGTAGAGCTGGTCGGGGTCGCGCCGGCCGCGGTTGAGCCCGACCCCGCCGACCAGCCGGTCGAGCTGGCCGCGGACGGCCCAGGCGAGCGGGAAGGAGTACCAGCCGTGCTCCCCGCCGATGCCCTCGATGACGCGCCAGAGGTCGGCCGGGTCGG
>JAOPVV010000449.1 GCA_025966005.1 Frankiales bacterium | reverse complement strand
CGCGCCGGCCGGGGTCGGCAGGGCCGCCGAGGGCACGGCGCTGGCCGCACCTGCGGTGTCCGGGCCGGCGGAGGGACGAGGGGCCCAGCCGCTGCCGATGCCGGTGGCGTCACCCGCGACGGGCGGGCGCGGAGGGGTGCCGCTTCCCTGGGGGGAGGTCACGCGTCGTTCTCCTCGTCCGTGCGAGCCGGCTCGCCGGCCTCGCCACCGTCGTCAGGTGTCCCGGTCTCGGCCACCATGTCATCTGCCGTCCCGTTCTCCGCGTCCTGGGCCTCGACCACGCCCTCCCCGGTCTCGACCGGGGCGACGAGCTCCCCGGCCTCCTCACCGGCCTCGACGTCCGCCGCGGCCTCGCCGTTGTGGGCGACCGCGACGACCGTCGTGCCGCTGTCGAGCGCGACGAGCTTGACCCCGCCCGTGGCGCGGGACAGGTAGCGCAGCGGCTCCACCGACATCCGGATGACCACGCCGGCGCTGGTGATCGCGAAGATCTCGTCCGCGTCCTCGACGGTGAGCGCGCCGACGAGCTGGCCCCGCTTCTCCTCGATCTTGGCCGTGAACACGCCCTGCCCGCCGCGGTTCTGCCGCTTGTACTCCGACAGCCGGGTCCGCTTGCCGAAGCCGCCGTCGGTGACCACCAGCAGGGCCGCCAGCTCCTCGCCCCCGTCGGCCCGGGCGACCTGCATGGCCAGCAGCTCGTCGCCGTCGACCAGGCGCATGCCCATGACACCGGACGTCGCGCGGCCCATCGGCCTCAGCGCCTCGTCGTTCGCCTGGAAGCGGATCGACTTGGCGTCACGGCTGACCAGGAGCAGGTCGTCGTCGGCGCTGATGAGCGCCGCCGCGATGAGCTCGTCGTCCTCGCGCAGGTTGATCGCGATCAGCCCGCTGGAGCGGCCGTTGTCGTACTCGGTGAGCGCGGTCTTCTTCACCAGGCCCTTGCGGGTGGCCAGGACCAGGTACGGCGCGGCGGCGTAGTCGCGCAGGGCGATGACCTGGGCGATCCGCTCGTCCGGCTGGAACGCCAGGATGTTGGCGACGTGCTGTCCGCGACCGTTGCGGTTGGCCTCCGGCAGCTCGTGCGCCTTGGCCCGGTAGACCCGGCCCTTGTCGGTGAGGAAAAGCAGCCAGTGGTGCGTGGTCGTCACGAAGAAGCGCTCGACGATGTCGTCCTCGCGCAGCGACGCGCCCTGCACGCCGCGACCGCCGCGCCGCTGGGATCGGTACAGGTCGGTCTTGGTGCGCTTGGCGTAGCCGCCGCGTGTCACGGTGACGACGACGCCCTCCTGCGCGATGAGGTCCTCGGCGCTCATGTCGCCCTCGAACGGGACGATCCGGGTGCGCCGCTCGTCGCCGTAGCGCTCGACGATCTCGGTGAGCTCCTCGCCGATGATCCGGCGCTGGCGCGCGGGGTCGGCCAGAATCGCCTGCAGGTCGGCGATCTCGCGCTCCTTCTCGGCGAGCTCGTCGAGGATGCGCTGGCGCTCCAGGGCGGCCAGGCGGCGCAGCTGCATGTCGAGGATCGCGACGGCCTGCAGCTCGTCGATGTCGAGCAGAGCCATCAGCTCGGTCCGGGCCGCCTCGGCGCTCGCGCTGTTGCGGATCAGCGTGATGACGTCGTCGAGCCGGTCGAGCGCCTTGCCGAGCGCGCGCAGGATGTGCGCCCGCTCCTCGGCCCGCCGCAGCTGGAACCGGGTGCGGCGCACGATGACGTCGACCTGGTGCGCGACGTAGTGCTCGACGAACTGGTCGAGCCGCAGCGTGCGCGGCACCCCGTCGACGATCGCCAGCATGTTGCAGCCGAACGTGTACTGCAGCTGGGTGTGCTTGTAGAGGTTGTTGAGCACGACCTTGGCGATCGCGTCGCGCTTGAGGACGATGACCAGCCGCTGGCCGAGGCGTTGCGAGCCCTCGTCGCGGACGTCGGCGATGCCGCCGATCTTCCCGTCGCGCACGAGGTCGGCGATCGACTCCGCCAGGTTGTCCGGGTTGACCTGGTACGGCAGCTCGCTGACCACGAGGATCGTGCGGCCCTTGGCGTCCTCGTCGACCTCGACGACGGCGCGCATGCGCACCGAGCCGCGGCCGGTGCGGTACGCCTCCGCGATGCCGTCCCTGCCGACGATGAGCCCGCCGGTCGGGAAGTCAGGCCCGTGCACCCGCTCGAGCAGCGCGTCCAGCAGCTCCTGCGAGCTGGCGGTCGGGTTGTCGAGCGCCCAGTGCACGCCGGCCGCCACCTCACGCAGGTTGTGCGGGGGGATGTTGGTGGCCATGCCGACCGCGATGCCGGAGCTGCCGTTGACCAGCAGGTTCGGGATGCGGCTCGGCAGGATGGTCGGCTCCTGCGAGCGACCGTCGTAGTTCGGCGTGAAGTCGACCGTCTCCTGGTCGATCTCGCGCAGCATCTCCATGGCCAGCGGTGCCAGCCGGCACTCGGTGTACCTCATGGCGGCCGCCGGGTCGTTGCCCGGAGAGCCGAAGTTGCCGTTGCCGTCGACGAGCGGGTAGCGCAGCGACCAGGGCTGCGCGAGGCGCACGAGGGTGTCGTAGATCGCGGTGTCGCCGTGGGGGTGGTAGTTGCCCATGACGTCGCCGACGACGCGGGCGCACTTGAAGTAGCCGCGGTCGGGGCGGTAGCCGCCGTCGTACATCGCGTAGAGCACCCGGCGGTGCACCGGCTTGAGGCCGTCACGCACCTCCGGCAGCGCACGTCCGACGATGACGGACATGGCGTAGTCGAGGTACGACCGCTGCATCTCGACTTCGATGCCGACCGGCTCGACGCGGTCGCCGGAGGGCGGAGGAGGGGGCAGGACGTCGGTCACGGGGAGTCCTTCACGTTCGCTGTTCCACGTGGAACGAGCCGGTCACTGGGGCGGGGTTTCACGTGGAACGTCAGAGGTCGAGGCCGGTCATATGTCCAGGAACCGGACGTCGCGCGCGTTGCGCTGGATGAAGGAGCGCCGGGCCTCGACGTCCTCCCCCATCAGCGTGGAGAACAGGTCGTCGGCGGACGCCGCGTCGTCCAGCGTCACCTGCAGCAGGACGCGCTGGGCCGGGTCCATCGTGGTCGACCACAGCTCGTCGGCGTTCATCTCGCCGAGGCCCTTGAAGCGCTGGACGGCCTCGCCGGACTTCGGCAGCTTCTTGCCGGCCTCCTGCCCCGCGGAGATCAGGCCGTCCCGCTCGCGGTCGGAGTAGGCGTACATAATCTCGCCGCCGTTCCACTTGATCTTGTACAGCGGCGGCTGCGCGAGGTAGACGTAGCCCTTCTCGACCAGCGGGCGCATGAAGCGGAACAGCAGCGTCAGCAGCAGGGTCCGGATGTGCTGGCCGTCGACGTCGGCGTCGGCCATGAGGACCACCTTGTGGTACCTCAGCTTCTCCTCGTCGAACTCCTCGTGGATGCCGCAGCCGAGCGCGGTGATCATCGCCTGGACCTCGTTGTTGCCGAGGACGCGGTCGATGCGGGCCTTCTCGACGTTGAGGATCTTCCCGCGGATCGGCAGGATCGCCTGGAACTTGGAGTCGCGGCCTCCCTTGGCCGAGCCGCCGGCGGAGTCGCCCTCCACCACGTAGATCTCGGACTCCCGCGGGTCGGTCGACTGGCAGTCGGCCAGCTTGCCCGGCAGCGAGGAGGACTCGAGCAGGCCCTTGCGGCGGGTGAGCTCCCGCGCCTGCCGGGCCGCCAGGCGGGCCCGGGCGGCCTGCGTGGCCTTCATGACGATCATCTTGCCGTCGGTGGGGTTGCGGTCGAACCAGTCCTTGAGCCACTCACGGGTCGCCTTCTGCACGAAGGTCTTGGCCTCGGAGTTGCCGAGCTTGGTCTTGGTCTGGCCCTCGAACTGCGGGTCGGCGATCTTCAAGCTGATGATCGCCGTGAGTCCCTCGCGGATGTCGGAGCCCTCGAGGTTGGTGTCCTTCTCCTTGAGGTGGCCCTTGCTGCGCGCCCAGTC
>JAOPVV010000437.1 GCA_025966005.1 Frankiales bacterium | reverse complement strand
GAACAGCGTCCGCTGGATCGCCAGCGTGACGTCGAGACCGACGACGTCCATGAGCGCGAACGGGCCCATCGGGTGGCCGCAGCCCTTGGTCATCGCGAAGTCGATGTCGTCGGTGGTCGCGTAGTGCGCCTCGAGCATCTTGACCGCGTCGTTGAGGTACGGGAACAGCAGCGCGTTGACGATGAAGCCGGCCCGGTCACCGCAGAGCACGGCGTGCTTGCCGGTCTTCGCGCAGACCTCGAGCACGGTGGCGACGACGTCCTCGGACGTCGTGACCGTCGGCACCACCTCGACCAGCTTCATCATCGTGGCCGGGTTGAACCAGTGCATGCCGACCACGTCGGCCGGGCGCGAGGTCGCCTGCGCGCACTCGATGACGGGCAGCGACGACGTCGTGGTGGCGAGGATCGCGCCCGGCTTGACGATCTCGTCGAGCGCCGAGAACAGCGCCTTCTTGATGGCGAGGTCCTCGACCACGGCCTCGATGACCAGGTCGCAGTCGGCGAGGTCGTCCAGCGAGGTGGTGCCCGTGATCCGTGCGAGCGTCGCGGCCCGGTCCTCGTCGGTGAGCTTGCCGCGCTGCAGGGCCTTGTCGAGCGAGCCCTCGACCTTCTTCTGGACGGCCGCGACCTTGTCGTCGCCGCGGGCGCGGAACACGACGTCGTAGCCGCTCTTCGCGCAGACCTCGATGATCCCGCTGGCCATCGTGCCGGTGCCGATGACGGCGATCCGCTGGACGGTGCGGGGGGGCGCCGGGACCGCCGCCGGCGTGCTGTCGTCGGCGACCACCTCGGGCGAGTCGGGCGCGGCGTAGGTGTAGATGCCGCGGCCGCTCTTGCGGCCAAGCAGGCCGGCGGTGACGTACTGCTTGAGCAGCGGCGCGGGCGCGTGCCGGTGGTCGCGGGACTGCTTGTACATCGTCTCGAGGATCTCGTACGCGCTGTCGAGGCCGATGAGGTCGAGCAGCGCCAGCGGGCCCATCGGGTGGCCGGTGCCGAAGCGCATGGCCGCGTCGATGTCCTCGCGGGAGGCGTACTTGCTCTCGTACATCCGCAGGGCGTTATTGAGGTAGCCGAACAGCAGCGCGTTGGCGATGAAGCCGGCGCGGTCGCCGGCGGTCGCGCCGGTCTTGCCCACCTGGTCGACCAGGGCCAGCACGTCGTCGACCACGGAGGGGTCGGTGACGACGGTGCGCACGACCTCGACCAGGCCCATGACGGGGGCCGGGTTGAACCAGTGCAGTCCGACGACCTTGCTCGGACGGCTGGTGCCGGTGGCCAGCTCGGTGACCGACAGGGCGGAGGTGTTGGTGGCGAGCACGGCGTCCGGCGACAGCATCGCGTCGAGCTGGCGGAACAGCTCCTGCTTGAGCTCCATCCGCTCCGGGATCGCCTCGATGACGAGCTCGCAGTCGGCCAGCGCCGACAGGTCGGTGCCCGTCGTGATGCGGCTGGTCAGCTCGGCGGCCTCGGCGTCGGTCAGCTTGCCCTTGCGCACCGCGCGGCTGGTGGAGTGGGCCAGGTGACCGCGCCCGCGCTCGAGGCCGGCCTCGTCGTGCTCGACCCCGACGACCTGCAGCCCGGACCGCGCCAGCACCTCCGCGATCCCGGCACCCATCGTGCCCAGACCCACGACCCCGACCTTGCTGAACGAGCGAGCCACTGCGTCTCCTGTCGTCGTGCCGCGCAGCTCTGCGCGGCATCGTGCTGCAGATCCTCCCAGCACGTCGCCCGGCGTCCTCCCCTCGGGGGGTGTGACGTGCCCGACCTGCGGACGTCCGCTCGACCGGGCCGCCGCGGTACGGCAGGATCGTGGCCGTTGAGCCTGCCGCCAGCAGCGGGACGACGGCGCCGTACGGCGTCCTGACCGGTCCCGTGGAGGGAGCCGTCGTGGGTGCGTCGATCGAGGTCGCGGTGCTCCGCACGACGTGCCGCACGACCGTGTCGGTGTCCGGCGACCTCGACCTCGCCACCGTGGGCGTGCTGCGCGCCCGCCTGGCCCCGGTCCTCGACGAGCGCCCTGAGCTGCTGGTCCTCGACGTCGGTGCGCTGTCCTTCGTCGACGCCACCGGCGTGCAGTGCGTGGTCGAGGCGGCGACGGCGGTGCGCCGCGCCGGCGGCCGGCTCGTCCTGGCGCGCCCCTCGCGGATGCTGCGCCGGGTGCTCCACCTGCTCGAGCTCGAGCACGAGCTGCCCGTCGAGGAAGCGGCCGTCCCGGACTAGAAGAGCGTCGGCGTGCCGCTGTCCATGCCGCGCAGCGCGTCGTAGTCGAGCTGGACGCAGACGATCCCGCGGTCGGCCGCCAGCACCTTGGCCTGCGGCTTGAAGCTCTGCGCCGCCAGCACGCCGCGCACCGGGCCGAGGACGGTCTCCAGGCGCTGCAGGTAGCGGGTGAGCTGCTCGACGCCGTCGATCTCCGCGTGGCGCTTGATCTCGACCGCGACGTGCGCGCCGCTGTCGTCGCGGCAGAGCAGGTCGACCGGGCCGATGTCGGTGGGGTACTCCCGGCGGATCAGCGTCCACCCGACGCCCAGCACGTGGCAGCGGTCGGCGAGCAGCTCCTGCAGGTGCTTCTCGACGCCGTCCTTCACCAGGCCGGGGTCGCTCCCGAGCAGGTGCGAGACGTCCGACAGGACCTCCTCGACGGTGATCACGAGCTGCTCACCGGCCTTGTTCGTCACCGTCCAGACGCCGTCGAGGACGATCGTCGTGCAGGGCGGGCTCATCCACATCAGCGGCTTGTAGGCGCGGTCGTCGGCGTGGATCGACACCGACCCGTCGGCCTTGACCAGCAGCAGCCGCGTGGCGGAGGGCAGGTGCGCGGTGAGGCGGCCGACGTAGTCGACGGAGCACGTCGCGATGACCAGGCGCATGGCGACGACCCTAGGCCGTGGTCCCGGCGGCCCCGGCGGGACGGGCCGTCCCGGCGCGCGTGGCCGCTGCGGCGCGGTTACCGTGCGACGGGTGCTGCAACCGCTGTCCGAGACCCCGCCGGTGCCCGTCCGCCGGCCGGTCTTCCGCCAGACCTGGGGCGACCTGACGATGCTGCACTGGCCGGTCGACCCGGCGGTCGTCCAGCCGTTCCTGCCCGCCGGGACGCTCCCGGACGTGTTCGAGGGGCGGACCTGGATCGGGCTCGTGCCCTTCGTGATGTCGAGGGTGCGGGTGCTGGGGAGCCCTCCCCTGCCGTGGCTGTCGGCGTTCCCCGAGACCAACGTGCGGCTCTACGCCACCGACGAGCAGGGCCGGCGCGGTGTCGTGTTCCGCTCGCTGGAGGCGTCGCGGCTGCTGCCGGTCCTGGTGGCCCAGGCGGCCTACGCGCTGCCGTACCGGTGGGCGCGGATGTCGGTGCGGCACGGCGACGGGACGGTGGCCTACGCGACGTCGCGGCGCTGGCCGGGCCCCCGCGGTGTCGGCGGGCGGGTCGTCGTCCGTCCGGGCGCGCCCGTGCCCACCGACCCGCTGACGCTGTTCCTCACCGCGAGGTGGGGCCTGTTCAGCCGCCTGCCGGGCGGGCGGACGGCCTGGGCGCCGGTGGCCCACGACCCGTGGCGGCTGCACCGCGCCGACCTGCTCGAGCTGTCGGACGACCTGGTCCCGGCCGCCGGTCTGCCACGGCCGGCCGGGACGCCCCACGTGCTGTGGAGCCCGGGCGTCTCGGTCAGGTTCGGGCGTCCCGTCCTGGCATGAACGCACCGTGCAGGGGGCATCCCCCGCGACGTGATCATGGCCTTCCTGTCCTCGCGGGTGCGCACCTGGGTGCTGTTCGCGGTCCTGCTCCCCGTCGTCGGGCGCGTCCTGGAGGCTGTCGGCCTGCGGGTCGGAGCGAAGAACCCCCGGGCGGGGCGTGCGCTCACCTCCGCAGGTGGCTACGCGCGACGTCCGACCGGTCGGTCCCGCCGCCACCGCTGAGCACCCGCACGGCGGTGTCGACCTCCCGACCGTCGGGCGCCCGCGCCACACAGCACTCGGCCTGCACGACCTGGTCGGCGGTGCCCTGGATGCGCCGGACGTCACCGCCCAGCGTGCCCGCGAAGGCCGGGGCCAGGGTCGTCTTGCCGCTGCCGGGGACGTCCTCGGCCAGGACGTGCCCGCCAGCCGGCGGGCCACGGCGCAGGCGCAGGCGCCGGCCCGGGTCAGCTCGGTTCGAGCAGGTGCAGGGCGTCACGGGGCCTCCGGGCCACGGGCCGTCTGAGTCCTCGGCACGCGACGGCGCCGCCTGGAACCCGGCCGTGGCACCCTGAGCCCGTGGGCGCAGACGCCTGGTCCAGCGGCGAGAGCTACGACGCGTACGTCGGGCGGTGGAGCAGCCTGGTCGCCGCGCGCTTCGTCCCCTGGCTCGACCGGCCCGCCGGCGGGCGCTGGCTCGACGTCAGCTGCGGCACGGGCGCCCTGACCCGGGCGGTGCTCGCGACCGGCGCGCCGGCGGCGGTGCTGGGCGTCGAGCCGTCCGAGCCGTTCGGCCGGCGCGCCGCACGCGGCGCCGAGGACCTGCGGGCACGCTTCGTCTGCGCCGACGCGCAGGCCCTGCCGGTCGCGACGGCGGCGGTCGACACGGTCCTGTCGGCGCTGGTGCTCAACTTCCTGCCCGACCCGGCCGCGGCCGTCGCCGGGATGGTCCGGGCGGTCCGTCCCGGCGGGTGCGTGGCCGCGTACGTCTGGGACTACGCGGGCGGCATGGAGCTGATCGGGACGTTCTGGGACGCCGTCGCCGAGCTCGACCCGCCGGCGCGCGCCCGGCACGAGGCGCGCCGCTTCGGCTCGTGGCAGCCCCCCCGCGCTCACGGGGCTGCTCACCGCCGCCGGGGCTGGTCCAGCTGCAGACCCGGGCCCTGCAGGTCTGCACGGTCCTCGGCTTCGACGACTACTGGTCGCCGTTCCTGCGCGGGACCGGTCCGGCACCGTCCTACGTCGCCTCGCTCGACGACCCGGCGCGCGAGCGGCTGCGCGGGGCGCTGAGCGAGCGCCTCGCTCCCGGGCCCGACGGCACGATCGCG
>JAOPVV010000407.1 GCA_025966005.1 Frankiales bacterium | reverse complement strand
GACCAGCGTCGTCTTGCCGGTGCCGGGCGGGGCGACCAGAACCGCCGCCCCGGCCCGACCCAGCGCGGCCTGCAGGGCGGGCAGCGCCGACCGGACCGGCAGATCGGTGCCGGGGGTTCCGACCGGTGGCAGCACCCGGCCAGTCTCCCCGCACGACGCCGCAGGCCCCGCCCGACGGTGCCCGCGACCGCGCCGGGCGCCCGGTGTTGCAGGATGGCCCCCTCGCGGCTGCGGCCTCGGGGGAGGCGTACGCGTTCCTGGTGGGCGCCCCGGCCTTCAAAGCCGGTGAGCGGCGGCATCCGTCGCTGGCGGGTTCGATTCCCGTCCGCCTCCGCTCTGCACGACGGACTCGGCAGGAGGAGGCGCGAGTGGGACCGACGACCGACGACGTGCTCGGGGTGCTCAGCGACCTGCCCCTCGGCATCGGCCCGCTCGGCCTCGAGGTCGTGCGCCGCGCCGGCGGTGACCTCGGCGACGAGCAGGCACCGGTCGGTCAGCGCCTGGCCGCTGCGGGGCTGTCGCTGTCGGCCCTGCAGCGCCTCGTCGACGCGATGGTGGCCGACGGCCTGGTCGTCGAGATCCGCGGCAAGGACCTGTGGGACCGGGGCCTGCCGACCGCGGGGACCAAGGCGATGGGCCGCTACTACCTCGCTGCCGACGGGGCGGGGTCCTGACCTCGGCCACGGTCGACGCCCGCACCTGGCGGCGGGCGGCCTTCGCGCTGTTCGCCGTCGCCGCCGGCACCAACGTCCCGACCCCGCTGCTGCTGGTCTACCGCGACACGCTCGACCTCGGACCGGACGTCCTGACCGCCGTGTTCGGCGTCTACGCCGCAGGTCTGGTGCCGGCGATCTTCCTGGCGGGTCCGCTGTCCGACCGGCTCGGGCGGCGCCGGGTGGTGCTGCCGCTGATGGTCGCCGCGGCCTGCGTCTCGCTGCTGCTCATCGCCGCGGCCTCCTCGCTGCCGCTGCTGTTCGCCGGGCGCTTCCTGCAGGGCGCGGTGAGCGGCGCCTGCTTCTCGGTCGGCAGCGCCTGGGTGGCCGAGCTCTCGGCGATCGCCGGGGCCGGCGCGGCCGGACGCCGGGCCGCGGTGGCGATGACGGCCGGCTTCTCGCTCGGCCCGCTCATGTCGGGCCTGCTGGCCGAGTACGTCGCCGGGCCGACGACGCTGCCGTACCTCGTGCACGTCGTGGTCGTGGGCTTCGGTCTGGCGGCGGCGCTGTCGCTGCCCGAGACCGTCGACGTCACGCGGGCCCGACCGGAGGCGCGCGGGCCGCTGGTCCGGCCGGGCGACCGCTGGACGCTGATGACGGTCCTGCTCCCGATGTCGGTGTGCGTCTACGCCTTCCCGTCGGTGGTCATCTCGGCCGTCCCGCTGCTCGTCGAGACCTCGGCCCCGCCCGTCCTGCTCACCGGGGTGCTGGCCGGCCTGACGCTCGGTGCCGGGACCGTCGCCGCCCCGCTGCAGCGGCGGCTCGGACGCTGGACGGCGGCGACCGGTGTCGCCCTGGGCGCCGCCGGCTACGTGCTCGCGACCCTCGGCTCCGGCACGGGCAGCCCGCCGCTGCTGCTGGCCGCGGCGCTGCTGCTCGGCTCCGGCGGCGGCCTGGTGCTGTCGGCGGGGCTCGGGCTGACGGCACGGCTGGCGCAGCCCGAGCGACGCGGCGCGCTGTCGGCGACCTTCCTCGGCTGCGCCTACGTCGGCTTCAGCGCGCCGTTCCTCACCGCGCTGCTCGCCGAGCAGACCAGCGTCCAGGTGCCCCTCGCGCTGCTGGCCGGGCTCGCAGCGCTGCTGGCGCTACGGCTGGTCCAGGCGACCCTGCGCGGTCACGCGGCGTGACCGACGACCCCCGCCGACGGGTGCCGCGCACCGATGTCGCGCTGGCCGACCCGGCCCTGCTCGACGCCGCGCGCCGGCTCGGACCCGACGTGGTCAAGGCGGCGGTCGTCGCGGCGCAGGCCCTCGCCCGGACCGGGCAGATCGCGCCCGAGCAGGTCGTCGCCTGCGCGGTCGCGGGACTCCCGGCGCGCGCGACGAGCCTGCGTCCGGTGCTCAACGCCACCGGCGTGGTGCTGCACACGAACCTGGGCCGCGCGCCGCTGTCGGCCGCGGCCGTCGAGGCGGTGTCGACCGCCGCCGGTTACGTCGACGTCGAGTTCGACGTCGCCGACGGCAGCCGGGCCCGGCGCGGACGCGGCACGCTGGCCGCCCTGCGGCAGGCGGTGCCGGACGCCGAGGACGTCCACGTCGTCAACAACGGCGCGGCCGCACTGGTGCTGGCCACCACCGCGCTGGCCGCCGGCCGGGAGGTCGTCGTCAGCCGCGGCGAGATGGTCGAGATCGGCGACGGCTTCCGACTGCCCGACCTCATCGCCTCGACCGGCGCCCGGCTGCGCGAGGTCGGCACCACCAACCGCACGCACCTGCGCGACTACGCCGACGCGGTGGGACCCGACACCGGCTGCGTGCTCAAGGTGCACCCCAGCAACTTCCGGGTGGAGGGCTTCACCAGCGGGGTCGGCGTCGCCGAGCTGGTGGGCCTGGGCGTGCCGGTGGTGGTCGACATCGGCAGCGGGCTGCTCGCGCCGCACCCGCTGCTGCCCGACGAGCCGGACGCCCGGACGGCCCTGCGCGCCGGGGCGTCCGTCGTGACCGCCAGCGGCGACAAGCTGCTCGGCGGGCCGCAGGCCGGCCTGCTGATCGGTTCCGCGGAGGTGGTCGAGCGGCTGCGGCGGCCCCCCCTGCAGCGCGCGCTGCGGGTCGACCAGCTCGTGCTCGCCGCGCTTGAGGCCACCCTGCGCGGGCCGCAGAGCCCGACCTGGCAGGCGCTCACGGCCGACCCCGGCCGGCTGCGCCAGCGGTGCGAGGAGCTGGTGGCGCTCGTCGGCGGCGAGGTCGTGCCGAGCGCCGGCGCCGTCGGCGGGGGAGGCGCCCCCGGGCAGGTGCTGGGCGGCTGGGCGGTAGCGCTGCCCGAGACCTACGCCGCCCGGCTGCGCGCCGGTGACCCGTGCGTCGTCGGCCGGCTCGAGCACGGCGCCTGCCTGCTCGACCTGCGCTGCGTCCCCGAGGCCGACGGCGCGGCCCTGGCGAGGGCCGTCCTGGCATGCGCGTCGTAGCCACCGCCGGGCACGTCGACCACGGCAAGAGCACGCTGGTCCGGGCGCTGACCGGGATGGAGCCCGACCGCTGGGCCGAGGAGCGCCGGCGCGGGATGACGATCGACCTCGGGTACGCCTGGACGTCGCTGCCGTCCGGCGAGGTCCTCGGCTTCGTCGACGTCCCCGGGCACCAGCGGTTCATCGGCAACATGCTGGCCGGGATCGGCCCGGCGCCCGCCGTCCTGGTCGTGGTCGCGGCCGACGAGGGGTGGCGCCGGCAGTCCGGCGAGCACCTCGCGGCCGTCGACGCCCTCGGACTGCAGCACGGCCTGCTCGCGGTCACCCGCAGCGACCTGGCCGACCCCGGTCCGGCCACGGCCGAGGCGCTCGAGCACCTGCGCGGCAGCTCGCTCGGCGAGGTCGAGGCGGTCGCCGTGGCGGGCAGCACCGGGCTGGGCGTGGACGAGCTCCGGGCCGCCCTCGACCGGCTGGTCGCCCGCCTCCCGGCGCCCGACGTCGGGGCGCCCGTGCGCCTGTGGGTCGACCGGGCGTTCACCGTCCGGGGGAGCGGCACCGTCGTCACCGGGACGCTCGGCGCCGGCACCCTGCGGGTCGGCGACGAGCTCGAGCTGCGCGGCAGGACCGTCCGGGTGCGCGGCCTGCACAGCCTGGGCGAGGCGTACGACGAGGTCCGGGCCGTCGCCCGGGTGGCGGTCAACCTGCGCGGGCTCGAGCGCGACGACGTCGAACGCGGCGACGCGCTGCTGACCCCCGGCTCGTCGCGCTCGGTCGCGACCGTCGACGTCCGGCTCTCGACCGACCCGCGGGAGCTGCCGTCCGAGCTGCTGCTGCACG
>JAOPVV010000399.1 GCA_025966005.1 Frankiales bacterium | reverse complement strand
GTCGATGCCGTCGAGCTCGATCGCGCTGCCGAAGACGAACGCGAACAGCAGGATGAACATGATCGGCTGCAGCGTCGTGAAGACCAGCAGCTCGGGGACGCGCTTGATCTTGATGAGGTTGCGCTTGGCGACGACCGCGCCGTCGGCCAGGTCGTCCAGGACGCTCATGCGCTCTTCTCCTCGGTGGCGTCGACGACGGCCGTGTGCCCGGTCAGGCTGAGGAACACGTCGTCGAGCGTCGGACGGCGCAGGCCGACGTCGAGGACCTGGATGCCCTCGGCGTCGAGCCGACTGAGGGCCTCGACCAGCGTCTTGCCGCCGCCGGTCACCGGGGCGGTCAGCCGTCGCACGTGCTCCTCGACGACCACCTCACCGGTGGCGATCTGGCCGAGCACGACGCGGGCGGACACGAGGTCCCCGGCGCTCTGCACGACCACCTCGACCCGCTCGCCGCCGACCTGGGCCTTGAGCGAGTCGGCGGTGCCCTGGGCGATGACACGGCCCTTGTCGATGACGACGATCTCGTCGGAGAGCCGGTCGGCCTCCTCGAGGTACTGCGTGGTGAGCAGCAGCGTGGTGCCCCCGGCGACCAGCTCGCGGATGACGTCCCACATGTCGGTGCGGCTGCGCGGGTCGAGGCCGGTGGTCGGCTCGTCGAGGAACAGCACCTTCGGCTCGGCGACCAGCGCTCCGGCGAGGTCGAGCCGCCGCCGCATGCCGCCGGAGTACGTCTTCACCGGGCGGTCCGCCGCGTCGGTGAGGGTGAAGCGCTCGAGCAGCTCGCGCGCCCGCTCCCTCGAACGGGTCCGGCCCAGGTGGTACAGGCGTCCGATCATGTCGAGGTTCTCGAAGCCGGTGAGGTACTCGTCGACCGCGGCGTACTGCCCGGACAGGCCGATGCGCTTGCGCACCGCCTGGGGGTCCTTCGCCACGTCGATGCCGTCGACCGTGGCCGTTCCGCCGTCCGGGGTGAGCAGGGTCGTCAGCACCCGCACCGCCGTCGTCTTCCCGGCGCCGTTGGGCCCCAGCAGGCCCAGCACCGTCCCCTGCTCGACGGACAGGTCGAGCCCGTCGAGCGCGACGACGTCGCCGTACCGCTTCACCAGCCCGGATGCCCGGATCACCTCGGTCATGCCACCCCTTGCGTCAGGTCCTCGCGCAGACGCTAGGGGTGACGTGTGACGAAACGGGTCCTCATCGCTGACGGCATAACGTTCGGGACATGCCGCGCACCGCCACCAACGCCACCGTCGACCGCGACGCCCTCCTGGCGTTCCTGCGTCCCCGTCACCACGTCCTGCTGGGCACCTACCGCCGCGACGGCCGGATACAGCTGTCCCCGGTCACCGGTGGCATCGACGAGCGGGGCCGGCTCGTGGTCAGCACCTACCCCCAGCGCGCGAAGACGGCGAACGCCCGACGCGACCCCCGCGCGACCGCCGTCGTCCTGTCCGACGACTGGGACGGCGCCTGGGTGCAGCTCGAGGGCACCGTCGAGGTGCTCGACCTCCCGGACTCGGTCGAGCCGCTCGTCGACTACTACCGCGCGATCGCCGGTGAGCACCCCGACTGGGACGAGTACCGCGCGGCGATGGTGCGTCAGGGCAAGTCGCTGCTCCGCGTGACGATCAGGTCGTGGGGACCGGTCGCCACCGGTGGCTTCCCGCCGGAGCTGGACGTCTGAGTCGCGCTACGGCGCGGGACGGGTCGGCGACAGGAAGTCCAGGTCGTACCGGGTGGAGCCGTCGACGACCAGGTCGGCCAGCACCTCGCCGAGCACGGGAGTCAGCTTGAAGCCGTGGCCCGAGAACCCGCAGGCGACGAGCACCCGGTCGCAGCCCGGGTGCCGTCCGACGAAGGGGTCCTCGCTGGGGGTCAGCGTGTACGTGCAGTCGACCGACCGCACGACCGACGAGCCCAGGCCGGGCAGCAGGGGCGCGAGCAGATCACCGAGATCGGCGGCCGACCAGTCGGCCGGGGGGCGGACGGGGCTGTGGTGCACCGCCGCCTTCACCCCGCCGGACGGTCCGGCGACGGCCGGCACACCGTAGGGGGCGGTGCCGTCCGAGCGCTCCCAGATCCAGACCGGGAAGCGGTCGGGCGCGAACGCCGCCGCTCCGCCGGGCGGGTCGAACCAGTGCATGACGCGGGGCTCGACCCGCAGCGGCAGGTCGAGGTCGGCGAGCAGCGAGGTGGCCCACCGGCCCGGCGCGAGCACGAGGGCGCCGGCCTCGTAGGTCGCGGCAGAGGTCTCGACGCGCACGCCCGCCGACGTCGTGGACCAGCCGAGCACCTGCTCGCCGTGCCGCAGGTCAGCCCCGGCGACGGCAGCCCGGTCGAGCTGCGCGCGCACCGCGGCCTCGGGCGAGACGACGCCGGCGTCGGCCTCGTAGAGCGCGACGGTCCCGGCCGGCGGTGTCATGGCGGGGAAGCGGCGGGTGACGTCCGCGGCGTCGAGCACCTCGTGGGCCAGGTCGTGGGCGACGGCCGTGGCCAGGCTGCCGGCGAGCACGCGGCTGTCCTCGGCGCCCAGGAACAGGCCGCCGGTGCGGGTGAGCAGCCCGAGCTCCTGCCACAGGGCGTACGACCGGACGAGCAGCGGGACGTACGACGCGCCCTCGAAGTACGTCTTGCGCACGATGCGGGTCTCGCCGTGCGAGGCCCCCTGGTCGTGCGCAGGCGGGTACTGGTCGAGCCCGAGGACGAGCTGTCCGCGCCGGGCCAGCGCCGCGGCGGCAGCGCTGCCGACACCGCCCAGCCCGACCACGATGACGTCGTAGCTCATCGCAGGCCGTCCAGGGCGTCCCGCAGGGCGGCGCAGGCCGATGACGCCGGGTCGAGGTGCTCGACGTGGCCGCCGTCGAACCGCACCAGCCGGCAGTCGTCGCCGGCCGCCGTGGCCGCCGCGAGGTAGCCGGTGCTCTGGCCGATCGGCACCAGGTCGTCCCCGTCGGCGTGGACCAGCACCGACCGCACGCCGCTCGGCAGCAGCGCGGTCGGGTCGGCCGCGGCGTACCGGTCGGGCACCGACGCCGGCGTTCCTTCGAGCAGGGCCACCACCGCCCCGCCTCCCAGGCCGAGCACCGCGCCCTCGGCCAGCCCGGCGACGGGTGCCTGGGCCACGCACAGCGTCGGCGGCGGCAGCGAGGGCGACGCCCCCGGCCCACCCGCGGGCACCCGCCCGCGAGAGGCCAGCCACAGCGCGAGGTGCCCACCGGCGGAGTGCCCGACGACGGCGAGCCGGTCGCGGTCGACCTGGGCGGCGTACGCACCGGACGCGGTGTGGTCGAAGGCCCGGGCGGCGTCGGTCAGCGTCGCCGGCCACGGCTCGGAGGACGGCCGGTAGTCGACGTTCCAGACCAGGAAGCCGCGAGAGGCCAGGTCGGCGGCCACGGCGTCCTCCAGCGACAGGTCGTAGCCGCCGCGCCAGTAGCCGCCGTGCACCAGCACCACGGTCGGCAGCGGGCCTGTCCCGGCGCCGGGCGGCACCCACCACTCGCCCTTCTGCCGCGGCAGGTCGCCGTACGCCTCGACCAGGCGGGTGGTCCCCTCGGCGACCTTCGCGCGCGGGGCCGGGCCGCCGAGCGAGCGCACGACCGCGCCCAGACCGGCCACCGACGCCCCCACCGCGCCGAGCAGGCCGAAGGCGCGGCGACGGGACACGGTCATGGCCAGACCCTAGGGCCGCGGGCTTGTGCGCGGCGCGGGAGCGGGTCAGCGTCGACGCCGACGGCCCGCGACCCCGGCTGCCGCGGACCTCCGCGCCGGTCCGGTGCGCGGAACTGGACAGCGAGCAGGAGAACGCCCATGAGCGTCGACTACGCGGTCATCACCGGCCGCCAGCAGCGGGTGTGGAGCCTCGGCGACTACGGCAAGGTCGGCAGCCTGCTGAGCTGGCTCGGCGAGTCGCTGGTACGACGGCTCGACGTGCACGCCGGCGAGGCCGTGCTGGACGTCGCCGCCGGCAACAGCAACGCCTCGCTGCCTGCCGCGCGCCGCTTCGCCGACGTGCTGGCGACCGACTACGTCCCGGCGCTGCTCGACGAGGCCCGGGCCCGGGCCGACGCCGACGGGGTGCGGCTGCGCACGCAGGTGGCCGACGCCCAGGCGCTGCCCTTCGACGACGGCACCTTCGACGTCGTCATGTCGACGATCGGGGCGATGTTCGCCCCCGACCAGGAGGCCCTGGCCCGGGAGATGAGCCGGGTCTGCCGCAGCGGCGGACGGATCGGGATGGCCAACTGGACGCCCGACAGCATGGTCGGCGACATGTTCCGCGCCGTCGGCGCGCACGTCCCACCGCCGCAGGGCGTGCTCCCGGCGTCGATGTGGGCCACCGGGGAGCGGGTGCACGAGCTGTTCGGCCCGTACTGCAAGATCTCGACGTCGCGCGAGACGTGCCCGTTCCGGTTCCCGTCGCCGCAGGCGTGCCTGGACTACTTCCGCACCTGGTACGGCCCGACGGTCGCGGCCTTCCGCGGTCTGGACGACGACGGCCAGGCGTCGCTGGCCGACGGGCTGCTGGAGGTCTTCACGCGCCACGGGTCGAGCGCGGACGGGACGATGGCCGCCGACGTCAGCTACCTCGAGGTGATCGCCTACCGGTCGTGAGCCGCCGGGCCTGACGACGACGGGCCCGCCGACGACGGGCCTGGCGACGAGGGGCCGGGCGACGACGGGCCCGACGGCGCGCGTGACGCCCGCTCGAGCGATACGGCCTTGCGCATCGCGCGCCGGCCACGGCGCG
>JAOPVV010000395.1 GCA_025966005.1 Frankiales bacterium | reverse complement strand
GCGCGGGCCGGGGGTCGCGGCGGGCGAGGCCGCCGACGGCGGTGGCTTGCCGGCCGCCACGGCCCGCTCGTTGGCCTGGATCTCACGCAGCACCTCGAAGGTGCGGTCGAAGATCGCCGCCGGCAGGGTCCCGCCGAAGACCTGCTCGACGCCGTTCACGTCCAGCATGCCGCCGCAGGCCCGGCCCACGACGCCCACGCAGTTCTGCCGGTCGTAGCCCATCCAGACCGCGATGCACAGGTTCTGCGGGGAGCGCGCGCAGCCGATGAACCAGGCGTCGGTGCTGTCGTTGGTGGTGCCGGTCTTGCCGAACACCTGGAAGGCCTGCCGGGCGCGCTGGGCCGTCCCGCCCGGCGCGGTCACGCCCGACATCGCCTCCGAGACCTGGTCAGCGACGTCCGCCGTCATCGCGCGGTTCGGCTCGGGCGGGCGCGGGCCCTCCTCGATGAGCGAGCCGTCGCCGTCGCGGGTCTCGACGATGTAGCGGGGCGGGTTGTGCACGCCGTGGTTCAGCAGCGTGCCGAAGGCGTTGGCCATCGACAGCGGCGTGACCTCGGCGGTCGTGCCCAGGCCGAACGAGGTCACGTTGGTCGCGAACGGGTTGGGGTTGGCCTCGGTGGCGCGGGCGGCGACGACGCCGGACGCCTCCATCAGCTGCTTGATCCGCGGCCGGCCGACCTCGATCGCGAGCGGGACGTAGACCGTGTTGACCGACGCCTGCAGCGCGCGCCGCAGCGTCAGGCTGCCGCGGCTGCCGCCGCTCTCGCCCGCGGCGTTGCAGTAGCGGTAGACGCCGTCCTTGGCGTTGCGGTCGCGGATCGTGTCGCAGGCCGGGGCCGGCCGCCGGGTGTTCAGCGAGAGCCCCTTCTCGAGCGCCGCGGCCAGCGTGAACGGCTTGATGGTCGACCCGGTCGAGCGCAGGCCGTTGGTCGCGAGGTTGAAGCCGCCGCGCTCGTACCCCTCGATCGGCGGGGTGTCGCCCACCTGCGGCACCCGGCGCAGGGTCGTCATCGCCTTGACGTCGCCGTTGCGGATGTCGACGGCCACGACCGCGGCCTGCGGGTCGTCCTGGTCCGGCAGCACCTCGCGGGCGGCCCGCGTCACCGCGGCCTGCAGGTCGGTGTCCAGGGCGGTCGTCACCCGGAAGCCGCCGCGGTCGAGCAGGTCGGGGTCGTCCTCGTACTGCGTGCGCAACTGCGCCTTGACGAGGTCGGCGTACTCCGGGGCGGTGCTCGGCGGCTCCGGCTCGATCTCCCGCAGCGGGATCACGGCGGCCTGCCGCTCGTAGGCGGCGGCCGCCTCATCAGGGGTGATGTGCCCGTTGATCACCATCTGGTTGAGCGTGTACTGCTGGCGCACCCGGGCGAAGGCGAAGTCCTTGACCGGGTTCCAGGCTGACGGGGCCGGGGCGATCCCGGCGAGCATCGCGGCCCGCGCGATCGCCAGGACGCGCGAGCGCTCGCCGGTGGCCTCGGACAGGTCGAGGTCCTTGACGTCGACGCCGTAGTAGTACGTGGACGCCGCCTGCACGCCGTAGGTGCTGTTGCCCAGGAACAGCACGTTGAGGTAGTCGGTGAGGATCTCCTGCTTGGTCTTGCGGTCCTCGAGCCGCACCGCGAACGCCGCCTCCTTGACCTTGCGCAGCAGGTTGCGGTCGTTGCCGACGTAGACGTTCTTCACGTACTGCTGGGTGATGGTCGAGCCACCCTGCCGGCGCCCGCCGGTGAGGTCGCGGTAGGCCGCGCGGACCGTGGCCAGCGGGTCGACGCCGCTGTGGTCGAGGAAGCGGGCGTCCTCGGCCGAGATGATCGCCTGGCGCATCACCTCGGGGATGTCCTCCGCCTCGATCACCTCGCGCCGCTGCGACGGGCGGATCTGGCCGAACTGGGTCCCGTCGGAGGCGAGCAGCAGCACCGACTTCGGTGCCGGCGGGACGGCCTTGACGTCGAACGGCGCGGCCAGCAGGCCGGTGACGAACGTCGTCGCCATCACCACCACGGCAAGCACGACCACCAGGACGGTGCGTGCCACCCGGCGCTCGAGCCGCCGGCGCCGAGCTGCGATCGACAGCGGGCGCGGCGCCGTCGAAGGGGCCGTGGACGGCTTGCCCCGGTACGTCCCCGCCGTCGTCACCGGCCGAGCCTACGACGCCGCTGACGGGCCCGCCGGGGACGTACGGCACGCTGAGGGCTGTGCGCACCGTCCGGGTCCTGGTCGTCGACGACACCGAGCACGTCCGCCAGGTCATCGGCGACATGCTCGAGCTGGATGGCTTCGACGTGGTCGGCCGCGCCGCAGGCGGTGATGAGGCGGTCGCCCTCGCGCTGTCGGGAGACCCCCACGTGGTCGTGATGGACCTGCAGATGCCGGGGATCGACGGGCTCGAGGCCACCCGGCGGATCCGCGCCCTGCGCCCTGAGCAGCAGGTCGTCCTCTACACCGCCTTCCTCGACGCGTCGATCGAGGCGGAGGCGCGGGCCGCCGGGGTGGCGCTCTGCCTCGGCAAGGTCGAGGGGATGCCGAGCCTGGAGCGCGAGCTCTCCCGCCTGACCCTCGCCCTGTCGCGTCCCTGACGAGCAGCCGGCCAGCGGTTCAGCACCGCACGGACCCTGCCGAAGCAGACCCCGGGACGCACACCATGTGTTAATTGCCGCTAACATGACGCGCCTCACGTGCTCAGCGGGCCCTCCCGGGTCCCGGGGCACGTGCCCCTCCCGTGCGACAGGAGACCCCGTGCGCCGCGCGCTGCGAGCCGCTGTGGCGCTCCCGCGCGCCCGGGCGCTCCCGGCGGCCGGTCGGTGACGACCGTTGCCCGAACCCCCGTGACGGTCCCCTCGCCCACCGTGGCGGGCGACGACGAGTCGACGCCGACCGAGGCCCCCGCCGGGGTGCACGCGCCCGCCGAGGGCGAGGCGGCCGTGACGCTCGCCCTCGTCCAGCGGGCGCAGGCCGGCGACGCCGACGCCTTCGGCGAGCTGTACGACCGCTACGTCGACCTCGTCTACCGCTACGTCTACTACCGGGTCGGCTCCGCCCAGGTCGCCGAGGACCTCACCAGCGAGACCTTCCTGCGGGCGCTGCGGCGGATCTCGTCGTTCACCTGGCAGGGCCGCGACGTCGGCGCCTGGTTCGTGACGATCGCGCGCAACCTCATCGCCGACCACTACAAGAGCAGCCGCTACAAGCTCGAGTTGACGACCGATGACGTCAGCGAGTCCGGCGCCCGGCTGGTCACCGACGGTCCCGAGGACGCCGTGCTCGAGGGCATGCAGAACAAGGTCCTGCTGCAGGCGGTCAAGCAGCTCGGCGCCGAGCAGCAGGAGTGCATCGTGCTGCGCTTCCTGCAGGGCCTGTCGGTCGCCGAGACCGCGCAGGCCATGGGCAAGAACGACGGCGCGATCAAGGCCCTGCAGTACCGGGCCATCCGCTCGCTCGGCCGGCTGCTGCCCGAGGGGGTGGAGCTGTGACCGGATGGTCCCGTCTGGTCACTTCGAGTCATCCTGTCCTGCAGGCCGTCACGTCCGTCACCTCGGCGTCGTTGGCCTGTGCAGCGGACCAGACCGGTCCCGAACGACCGTGGACGGAGGGCAGCGCGTGACACCGTTCGAGCCCCTCACCGCGCTCCCCGTACGCCGGCGAGCCGACGAGCTGGACCGACTGATCGACACCGCACCCGCCGGCTCCGACGGGCCGGCCGGCCTCGCGCAGGCCCTGCGCCGCACCGGCGACGCGCTCGACGCGACCGTCCTGCCGCGCGAGCAGTTCCGCGACGAGCTGCGCACCCGCCTGATGGCCGTCGCGGCCGTCCAGGGCGTCGGTGCCGCAGCGACCGCCCCGGCGTCCGCCGCTCGTGCGGCCGCCCCCCGG
>JAOPVV010000380.1 GCA_025966005.1 Frankiales bacterium | reverse complement strand
CGGCCGGCGTAGACGCCGCCGAGCAGCGGGTCGACGAGCCGGTCGACGACCTCGCGACCGAGGCGGCGAGCGACCAGGTCGCCGACGCTGACGTCGGTCGTCACGGGGTCGCCGGGGGCGAGCAGGTCCTGCAGCACCCTGTACAGCCCGCGGGTCGACAGCAGTCCCGACCGGGCCAGCGCGGACAGGTCGGTGGGCAGGCCGAGCAGGGTGCCCGCCGGCAGGTCGCGCAGCCGTCCGCGGCTCCAGATCGACGCCTGACCGGCCGCCGGGGCGACCAGCTCGCTCTCGAGGCCGGCGCCGCGCGCGAGCGCCAGGCCGTCCGGGACGCGGGTGAGCATCGAGTCGGCGCCCTCGTCGACCTGCAGCCCGCCGACCTCGCTGCACCGGACCTTGCCGCCGAGCCGGCCGCTCGCCTCGAGCACCAGCACCTCGGCGCCGGGGCTGAGCGCCCGCACCTCCAGCGCGGCCGACAGCCCCGCGATGCCTCCCCCGACCACGACGACGCGCACCCGCCGAGCCTAGGAGGGCAGGCCGCGGTCGTGACCGGAGCGAGACGTGCGCGACGGATCCGGCGCCGGCCGGGGTGCGTCAGACCGCCAGCCGACCCGGAGGTCCACCGTGAAGCTCGCCCCGCTGCTGCTCGCCGCCCTGCTGCTGACCGGCTGCACCTCGCGCGGCGGCTCCGACGACACCGCCAGCTCGGAGGCCGCCGCCCCGGCGTCGGCGGACGGCGGCGCCTCGTCCGACGACGTCTCGTCCGGCGTGACGTCCGGCGGCGGGGAGCTCGCCGCTCCGGGGCAGGCCGACGGCGCCCCGCCGCTGGCCCGGGTGGGCGCGGCGACGTCCGCGGTCGTGCGCACCGGGTCGATGGAGGTCGTGGTCGACGACGTCGCGGCGGCGGCGGACGAGGCGGCCCGGCTCGTGGTCGGTGCCCAGGGGCAGGTCGAGGCCGACGAGAGGGCCAGCGACGGCGGCCCGGAGCGCGCCGTGCTGCGACTGCGAGTGCCCCCGGCGGCCTTCGACGCGACGGTCGGCCGGCTGGCGGCCCTGGGCGAGGAGCGGTCGCGCCGGCTCGGGAGCGAGGACGTCACCGAGCAGGTCGTCGACCTCGACAGCCGCCTCGCGACCCAGCGGGCCAGCGTCGAGCGGGTCCGCGCGCTGCTCGCCGGGGCCGACACCCTCGGCGAGGTGGTCACGGTCGAGGCCGAGCTGACCCGCCGCACCGCCGACCTCGAGTCGCTCGAGGCGCGCCTCGGGGCGCTCACCGCCCGCGTCGCCCTGGGGACCATCGAGCTGCGCCTGACGGCGTCCGAGGACGCGCCCGCCGCCGCTGGCGGGCCGCTGGGCTTCCAGGACGGCCTGCGCGAGGGCTGGGACGCGCTGCGCGCCGTCGGCCGGGCGGTGGGCGTGACGGCAGGCGCGCTGCTGCCGTGGTCGCCGGTGCTGCTGCTCGCCGGGCTGCTGGTCTGGCGCTCGCGCCGCCGTCCCGCCTGACACCGGGCCGTCCCCCGACCAGTAGGTACGGTCCGGCCATGGAGCTGACCTGGACGGCGCTGGCCGGCGCAGCGGTGCGCGACGAGACCGAGCTGTCCGCGCTGTACGCGCCGCCGTCGGAGGTGGTGCGCCGCAAGGCCATCGACCACGTCGACGCGCTGTCGCGCGAGTACCTGGCGCTGTGCCGCTTCGTCGTGCTGTCGAGCACGGATGCCGACGGCCGCTGCGACGCCACCCCGCGGGGTGGTCCCCCCGGCTTCGTCACGGTGCTGTCCGACCGGCTGCTCGCCCTGCCCGACGCGGCCGGCAACCGCCGGCTGGACACCCTGCGCAACGTCGTGCAGACCGGCCGGCTCGGGCTGCTCGCCGTCCTGCCGGGCCGTGGCCAGACGCTCCGCGTCAACGGGCGCGCCTGCGTCAGCACCGACCCCGAGCTGCTCGACCGGCTGCGCGCCGACGGGCGACCGCCCCGCGCGGCGCTGCTGCTGGCCGTCGAGGAGGTCTTCACGCACTGCCCCAAGGCCTTCACCGGCAGCGGCCTGTGGGACTCGACGACCTGGCCGGACGCCGACCGGCAGCCCGCGCCCGCCGCCATGCTCGCCGCCCACGCCGGCGGGCTGACGCTGGCCGAGGCAGAAGCGGCGATGGGGTGACCGTCCGTCGTGCGTGAGGTCCGCCCGCTCGTCCTGGTCGCCACCTCGCTCGCAGCCTTCACCGCCACCCTCGACAACACCGTCGTCGCCGTCGCGCTGCGCGACGTCCAGGCCGACCTCGGGGCCGGCGTCGCCGAGCTGCAGGGCGTCGTCACGGCCTACACGGTGGCGCTGGCCGCGCTGCTGCTGACCGGCGGGACGCTGGCCGACGTCGCGGGACGTCGGCGCGTCCTCCTGGCCGGCCTCGCGGTGTTCGCGGCGGCGTCCGCCGCCTGCGCGCTGTCGGACTCGGCCGGCCAGCTCATCGCGGCCCGGGCGGTGCAGGGCGTGGGGGCGGCGCTCGTCCTCCCGGGCGGGCTCGCCGTGCTCGCCGCCGCCTACCCGGAGCCGGGGCGCCGCGCCCGCGC
>JAOPVV010000371.1 GCA_025966005.1 Frankiales bacterium | reverse complement strand
CGCTGGCCCAGCCGCGCACGGCGCCGTCGCCGTCGCGCACCAGCACGTGCCGGCGCGACGCCGCCCCGGCACCGGTGACCTCGCTCTCGACGGCCGCCAGGGACGCCGAGGAGCCGCCGCGCGCGGCCTGCTCGTGGCGCACCAGCAGGGCGTGCAGGGCGGCGACGTCCAGCGCCTGCGGCGTGGCGGTCGTCCAGCCGGACGGGAGGTCGAGCGACGGCGATGAGGGGCTGACCATGACCACCAGTGTCGCCGGTGCGCCGCTCGGCGGGCCGCTCACTAGGCTCGCGCGCATGCTCCCGGACGTGCCTGTGCACGACCTCGACGACCGGCCGGGCGATCCCATCGTCGTCGAGACCTGGCTGGGCGCCCCCGCGAAGTCCTACGCGCGGCGGCCCGCGACGGTGCTGGACGTGCTCGACCGGGCGGCGCGGCGCTGGCCCGAGCGCACCGCGTTCGTCGACGTCGACGGGACCGCGGTCACCTACGCGGCGTTCGCCGGACGGGTCGAGACCGGCGCTGCGGCGCTGCGGGCCCGCGGGCTCGAGGCCGGGGACGCCGTGGCGGTCGCGTCCGGCAACACGCTGGACCTCGCGACGGCCGTGTTCGCCTGCGCGCGGGCACATCTCGTGATGGTCGGGCTCAACACCCGGCTCGCACCGCCGCAGTGGGCCTGGATGCTGGCGCACTCCCGCGTGCGGCTGGCCCTGGCCGGTCCGGAGCACCTGGCGGACCTGCCGGGCAGCGAGGCGCTCGGCGACGTCCTGCGGTCGGCGCCGTCGCGGTCGTGGGCGTACGGCGAGGCGGACCGGCCGCCGCAGGCCGCGACGTACGCCGTCGTCTACACGTCGGGCACGACCGGTCGCCCGAAGGCCTCGCAGGTGGTCCACCGCGCGTCGGTGCACAGCGGCATGAGCTACCAGCGGGTGCTGCAGCTCGGGCCCGACGACGTCACCGCCGTGCTGTTCCCCATGTACTACATCTCCGCCATGCACGCGCACGTGCTGCCGGCGATGCTCGCCGGCGCGAGCTGCGTCCTGGTCGACACCGCCTCCCCCCGGGCGTATGTCGCGCTGCTCGCCGAGCACCGGGTCAGCTGGGCCTACGCCGTGCCGTCCTGGTGGCGGCTGTGCCTGCGCGACAAGGGCCTCCGCGACCTGCCGGCGCTGACGCGGTTGGCGGCGGGCGGCGCCCCGTTCCCGGCCGACCTGGTCGCCGCGTTGCGCGAGCGGCTCCCGGGCGTGCGCCTGCACGACGTCTACGGGCTGTCCGAGACGCACTCCCCCGGCTGCATCGCCACCGACGACGACCTGCGCACGCACCCCGGCAGCGTCGGCCGGACGCTCGACTGCATGCAGGCGCAGGTCCGGGCCGACGACGGGACGGTGCTGCCCACCGGCCAGGCCGGCGGCCTGTGGCTGCGGGGGTCGCTGGTGACCACCGGCTACGCCTTCGACGAGGCGGCCACGGCGGCGGCGATCGTCGACGGCTGGTTCGACACGGGCGACGTCGCCCGGCTCGACGACGACGGCCGCGTAACCGTCCTCGACCGCAGCAAGGACATGATCAACCGCGGGGGCACCAAGGTCTTCTCGGCCGAGGTGGAGGAGCTGCTGCGCCGGCACCCGGCGGTCGACGACGCGGCCGTCGTGGGGTTCCCGGACGCGCTGGCCGGCGAGTCGATCGCCGCCTACGTCGTCGCCACCGGGCCGCTGACCGCGGCCGAGGTGCGCGCCTGGGTCCGCGACGGCATGGCCGACTACGCCTCGCCGAAGGTCGTCGAGCTGGTCGAGGCGCTGCCGCGCAACGCGGTCGGCAAGACCGACAAGACCGCGCTGCGCACCCGTCTCGCCGGCTCGTAGGGTCGCGCCATGCTCCTGGCCGGCAAGCGCCTCGTCGTCACCGGCGTCCTCACCGAGGCCTCCATCGCCAGCGCCGTCGTGCGGCTCGCGCGCGCCCAGGGCGCCGAGGTGCTGCTCACCTCGCCGCTATGCCGCGCCTGGACCGTGACCTCCCGCGTCGCCCCGCGGCTGGGCGTCGAGACCGACGTCCTCGAGCTCGACGTCATGCTGCCCGACGACCTGACGGACCTCGAGCAGGCGGTCCGCGACGCCGGCTGGGACCGGGTCGACGGCGTGCTGCACGCGATGGGGTACCTGCCCGCGCACGACGCCGACGACGGCTTCGCCGGCCAGCCCTGGGCGGTCGCCGGTGAGGTGCTGCAGGCCGGCGCGTGGTCCCTGGCCGCCCTCGTCCACGCACTGCGCCCGCTGCTCCTGCGCGGCTCGTCCGTGGTCGGGTTCGAGCTCGACCCGGCCCGGGCCTGGCCGGGTCAGGACTGGCAGGGCGTCGCCGCGGCCGGACTCGAGGCGACGTCGCGGTACCTCGCGCGCGAGCTCGGGCCAGCCGGCATCCGCGTGAACCTCCTGGCGTGCGGACCGCAGCGCACGCTGCTGGCCCGGGCGGTGCCCGGCTACGAGCAGCTCGCGACCGACTGGGACGCCCGCGCCCCGCTGGGCTGGGACGCCACCGACCGCACCGCGGTGGCCAGGGCCGCGGTCATGCTGCTGTCGGACTGGTTCCCCGCCACGACCGGCTCGGTCGTGCACGTCGACGGCGGGGCGCACGCGGTCAGCGGTCGGTAGCGTTCGCGCCATGAGCCTGGACTCCTCCCCGATCGTCGTCGCGGCCGCCGAGACGGCCCGGGAGCTGACCGCCGACGCCGCCCGGCTCGAGCGCGAGGGGGTCGACCGCGCGCTGCTCGACCGGATGGCCGCTGCCGGGCTGCTCGCCGCGTACGGCCCGCCGGAGCTGGGCGGGGCCGCGCCGGCGGAGCAGCGCCGGGTCGCCGAGCTGCTCGCCGGCGCCAGCCCGGACGCGTGGTTCGTGTGGTTCCAGCACGGCCCCGTCGTGAAGATGCTCAGGGCCAGCGAGAACGCCGACCTGCTCGCCAAGCACCTGCCCGGGCTGTGCTCGGGGCGGGAGCTCGGCGGCGTCGCGTGGTCCCACCTGCGGACCGCGAAGCCGTCCGTCTTCGCCACCCCCGTCGACGGCGGCTGGTCGCTGTCCGGCTCGCAGCCGTGGTGCACCGGGTGGGGGCTGACCGACGTCGTGCTGGTCGGCGCGCTGGTCGAGGCCACCGACCAGGTCGTGTTCGGACTGGTGCCCGCCGGCGACCGGACCGAGATGCGCAGCGCCGGTGAGCTGACGCTGGCGGCGATGGCCGGCACGTCGACCCACGCGCTGCGCTTCGACGCCCTGTCGTTGTCCGACAGCGAGGTCGTCCTGCTCACCGACCGGGGCCGGTGGGCGCAGGCGGACCAGGCCGCGAACTGCAACGTCCAGCCGTCGACGTTCGGCATCGCGCTGGCCGCGCTCGAGCTGCTGGCCGACCGCGAGCCCGACACCGCGATGCAGCTGCGGCCGCGGCTGCTCGAGCTGCGGACGCGCGCGTACCGCCTGCTCGACGAGGTCGACCCCGGCCAGCAGCTGGACCGGCGGCTGGACCTGCGGGCCGAGGCGCTGGTGCTCGCGATGGAGTGCTGCACCGCCCTGCTCGCGGCACGCGGCGGCCAGGGCATGGACCTCGGAGAACCGGCCCAGCGGCTGCTGCGGGCCGCCGCCTTCCAGCTCGTGCACAGCCAGGCGGCGCACGTCCGGGCCGCGACGCTGGAGGCCCTGGTCGCGTGAACGCGCCATCGAGGACAGCGTGAACGCGCCATCGAGGACAGCGTGAGCGCCCAGAGCCGCCAGGCCGGACCCGACGCCCTGGTCGAGGAGCTGGTGCGCGGCGTCGCCCTGCGCTGCTACGCCGAGCGCCCACACTCGGTCGTCGAGCTGCTCGAGCGGGCGCTCGCCACGAGCGCCGACGACGTGCTGCTCGTCGACCCCGCCGCCGGCACGACCACCACGTACGACGGCTTCGCCCGGCTGGTCGAGGGCGCCGCGTGCACCCTGCTCGACTGCGGCCTGGCGCCGGGCGACCGGGTCGCCGTGCTGGCCCGCAACGGCCTCGAGGCGGCGGTGGCGATCTGGGCCTGCGCGCGAGCCGGGCTGGTCCACCTCGGCATCCCGGTGGACAGCCCACCCGCCCGCGTCGCGGCGCTGCTGGAGTTGACGGGTGCCGCGCTGCTGCTCGTCCAGCCCGTCCTGGCCTCGTCGGCACCTGTCACGGACGTCCCGGTCGAGGACGCCACCGACGTGCTGCTCGGCCGCGAGATCGCCTGGCGGTACGGCGAAGCCCTGCCGGACCAGGACACGACGTACTCGCTGATCCCGACCAGCGGCACGACCGGCCACCCGAAGGCGGTGCAGGTCACCGGGCGCATGTCGGGCCACGCCGCAGCCTTCTACGTCCGCACGCTCGGGCTCACCGCGCGCGACCGGACGGCGATCCACCTGCCGTTCGCCTGGGTCTCCGGGCACGTCACGCAGCTGGCGCCGGCGATGCTCTCCGGCGGCTCGGCCGTGACGATGGCGACCTTCTCCGCCCCGCAGCTGTGCCAGGTGGCCGTCGACCACGGCGTCACCTGGCTCGACGTGGTGCCGAGCATCTGGGAGCTGCTGCTGCGCACCGAGCACTTCGCCCTGCCGGGGCTCGCCGGCGTCCGGCTGGCGGTGTTCGGCGGCGCGCCCGCCGCGCCCGGGACCCTGGACCGGGTGCGCGCCCGGTTGCCGCAGCTGCGTCTGTTCGACGTGTACGCGCTGTCCGAGACCTGCGCCCCGGTCACCTGCCTGCCGGACGTCGACGCGCTGCGCCGGCCGGGCAGCGTCGGCTCGCCGGCCCCGTACGCCGAGGTGCGGCTCGTCTCCTCCGACGGGCAGGACGTGGCGCGGGGCGAGCCGGGCGAGGTGTGGGTGCGCTCGCCGGCCGTCACGCCCGGCTACTGGGGCGCGTCCGCGCCGGTCACCGACGACGGCTGGCTGCGCACCGGTGACCTCGGCCGGATGGACGCCGAGGGCTACCTCTCGGTCGGCGGCCGGGCCGTCGACCTCATCATCCGCGGCGGCGTGAACGTCTACCCCGCCGAGGTCGAGCGGGCGCTGCTGGGCACCGGACTGCTCACCGACGCCGTGGCCGTCGGCGTCCCGTCGGCGGTCACCGGCCACAACGTCGCCGCCGCCGTGGTCGCCCGGGCGGGGACGACGGTCGACCTGCACGTGCTGCAGGCCGCCGTGCGGACCGCCCTCGGGGCGCACGCCGTCCCGCGGCCGCTGCGGGTCGTCGACGGCCTCCCCCGCAACGCCAACGGCAAGGTCGACCGGGCGCAGGTGCTGGCCGTCCTGACGAGCTAGGCGGCGAGCACCCGCTCGAGCACCGCTGCCTTCAGCCGGACGAAGTCGGGGTCGGCGAGGACGCCGCGCCCGCGGTGCACCCCGAACGGCACCGGCAGCTCTTCGACGATCTTCGCGGGACGTCCCGACAGCAGGCAGAGCCGGTCCCCCAGCAGCAGCGCCTCCTCGACGTCGTGGGTCACCAGCAGCACGGTCGTCGGCCGCTCGGCGAGCAGGGCGCGGAGCCACTCGTGCATGCGCAGCCGGGTCTGGGCGTCCAACGCCCCGAAGGGCTCGTCGAGCAGCAGCACCGGGGGGCGGTTGGCCAGCACCTGGGCGATCGAGGCGCGCTGGCGCATGCCCCCCGACAGCTGCTTCGGCAGGGCGTCGGCGAAGCCGTCGAGCCCGGTCGCGGTCAGCAGCTCGTCGACGACGGCGGCCACCTGGGCGGGGCTGCGGCGCGAGGCCACCGGTCCGAAGGCGAGGTTGTCGCGCAGCGTCAGCCAGGGGAACAGGCCGCCGGCCTGGGCGACCATCCCGCGGTCGGGCGAGGGCCCGGTGAGCCGCACGCCGTCGAGGAGCACCGCCCCCGAGGTCGGCTCCTCGAAGCCGGCCAGCACCCGCAGCAGGGTTGACTTCCCGCACCCGGAGGGCCCCAGGACGGAGAGCACCTGGCCTGCTCGTGCCTGCAGGTCCACGCCGTCGAGGACGAGGAGCTCGCCGAAGGCCTTCGTGAGGCCGCTCGCCTCGAGGACACCGGTCACGCCCGCGACCACCGCACCCACCGGGCGGTCGCCGCGCGCAGGAGCAGGTCGGCCACCAGTCCGACGGTGGCGAACACGACGATGCCGACGACCACCTGCTCGGTGCGGCCGGTCTCGCGCGCCGCGCTCATCATCGCCCCGACCCCGCGGTCGGTGCCGGACAGCTCACCGACGATGACGCAGGTCCAGGCCAGTGTCAGCGACAGCCGCAGCCCGGTGACCACCTCCGGCAGCGCCGACGGCAGGTAGACGCGGCGCCACAGCCACCGTCGGGGGGTGCCGAGCATGCGGGCGGTCTCGACGTGGGCCGTCGGGACCCGGCCGACCGCGTCGGAGACCGCGACCAGCACCGGCCACAGCGCCCCGACGAAGATGATCGCGCGCGCCGCCCCCTCGCCGAGGCCGAACCAGATGAGCGCCAGCGGCAGCCAGGCGAACAGCGGGACGGCCCGCAGGGCGTTGAGCAGCGGGTCGAGCAGGTCGCGGGCCAGCTGCGACAGCCCCAGCAGCAGACCGACGACAGTGCCGACGGCGACGGCGAGCAGCCACGAGACGCCGCACCGGTACAGCGAGGCGCCCAGGTGCTCGAAGCCGGCGCCGGTGAACGGCACCACCCCGGCCAGGGTCGTCGTGCTGTCGCCGGCGAAGAAGTCGCCGAGCGCGGTGGCCACCGTCCCCGGCGACGGGAGCAGCCGGGTGCTCAGCAGCTCCTGGCTCGACACGACGTACCAGGCGCCGAGCAGCAGCAGCGGCACGAGCAGGCCCAGCAGCCGGTGACCGTGAGCCCGGCGCCGGGTCCGCGGGGGACCCGGCGCCGCCGCGACGAGGGCGTCCTCGAGCAGCGCGGCGGACACGGCGGGTCAGGCGTCCCAGTACTCGCGGGCGAACAGCGACTCGTAGTCGGGCTCGACCGTGATCCCGCCCTGCTCGAGCAGCATCGCGCCGGCGCCCTCGACCTGGCCGGCGCGCACGTCGTCGAAGCGCCACTCGGCGCCGACGTTCTCCAGCACGGCCTCGTACACCGGCTCCTGGTAGCCGAACTGCGTGACCAGGAGCTCCTTCCAGTGGGCGCGGTCGTTCGTGCCGCCGGGGCTGAGGAACTCGGCCGCCGCCTTCTGCATCTTGACGACCTCGCGCACCACGTCGGGGCGCTCGGCGAGGATCTTGCTGCTCGCCCAGTTCGCGGTGTTGAAGTTGCCGACGCGGGTGTCGGCGACCTCGGTGAGCCGGACGCCCTTGCCGCTCACGACGCTCTGGGTGCACAGCGGCTCGGTGCCGATGTAGGCGTCGATGTCGCCCCGCTCGAGCGCGGCCACGTGGTCGGCGTAGGCCAGCGGGACGCCCTGGACGTCCTTGCCGAGCACGAGGCCGTTCTTCGTCAGCAGCTCGTTCAGGATCAGCACCTGGATGCCGGGCGGGGGCACGCCGATCTTCTTGCCGCGCAGGTCGCCGACGCTCTCGACACTGCCCTTGGCGCCGATGAGGCCGACGCCGTTGCGGGCCGTCATGCCCACGATCCTCGACGTGATCTTCTTGTCGCTCGCGGCGATGATCGTGCTGTACGGCCCGAGCAGGCCGAAGTCGAGCTGACCCCCCTCGAGGGCGTCCTGGATCTGCGTCGCGCCCGTCACCGGGGTGACCTCGATCGTGTAGTTCGGCGGCGCGAACTGCTGCCAGTACAGCGGGGCGGACGCGTGGTTCTTCGCGTAGACGCAGGTGCGGACGACGACCGGCTCGCTGGACGCGGCGGACGCACCGGCCGACGCGGCCGCGGTCGCGGTGGCGGTGTCGTCGTCGCCGCAGCCGCCGAGCAGGACGGCCGCGCCGATCCCCGCTCCCAGGCCGAGGAAGCCGCGACGGGACAGGGCGGACTGAGGT
Organism: Frankiales bacterium; assembly: GCA_025966005.1. Taxonomy (GTDB): domain Bacteria; phylum Actinomycetota; class Actinomycetes; order Mycobacteriales; family SCTD01; genus SCTD01. Next base: position 3,874 of record JAOPVV010000371.1, on the reverse strand, counting down.
CGCACGGGCACAGGGTGCTCCTGGGTGAGATGACCTTCGGGGGGAGGCCTCATCAAAGCAGATGCATGAGGTCAGCGCGCGGGAACCCGCCCGACCGCGTCCCGGCGCAGCTGCGACTTGTCGGTCCTGCCGGTGGCGCCCCGGGGCAGCTCGTCCACGACCTGGACCCACCGCGGCACCGCGTAGTCGGAGTGGACGCGGGCCACGTGGCGCCGGAGGTCCGCCGCGGTGGTGCCGGCGCCGTCGACGAGCACGACGAAGGCGGCGACCAGCTCCTCGCCCACCGCGTCCGGCACGCCGACGACCGCTGCGTCCGCGACGCCCTCGTGCTCGCGGAGCACCCGCTCCAGCTCCGCCGAGAAGACCTTGTGCCCGCCCCTGTTGACCAGGTCCTTGACCCGGTCGAGCAGCGTCACGTACCCGTCGGCGTCCACGCGTGCGACGTCACCCGTGCGGAACCAGCCGTCGGGCCCGATGGCCGCGGCCGTCGCGTCCGGGTCGCCGGCGTACCCGCTCGTGACGACCGAGCCGCGCAGCAGGAGCTCGCCCGGCTCGCCCTGCGGGGCATCGACCCGGAGCTCGACGCACGGCACCGCCCGGCCGATCGTCCCGGCGTGGCGGGCGAAGTCCCCGTCGCCGAGCACCGTCGCCGGCGAGTGCGTCTGCGAGAGCCCGTACACGTCGTGCAGCCGGGCACCCGGCAGCCGCGCACGCAGTGCCTCCTCCATCCCGGGGGGCCAGGGCGAGCCACGCATGCCGACCAGCCGCGCAGCTGCGGCAGCCGCTCGCCGACCAGCTCCTCGCGGCGCAGCAGCAGCTGCCAGAACGACGGCACCGCGTACGCGAAGCTGACGCGGTGCTCGGCCAGGAGCGCGACGTACGTGGCCGGTGTCGCGGACGGCAGCAGCAGGCACGACCCGCCGGCGAGCAGCGCGGGCAGCAGGTGCGCGTGCATGGCCGTGACGTACCAGAAGGGGAACAGCACCGCCGGCACGTCCTGCGGACCCAGCGCGAGCAGGTGCGCGTAGGTCATGGCGGCGTGCACCGAGCAGCGGTGGGACGACGCGGCTCGCCTTCGGCCGCCCGCTCGTGCGCTGGTGTGGATCAGGCAGTACGTGTCCGCCTCGTCCGGCTGGTCGCGGGCGACGTCGTAGGCCCAGGGTGCCGGTGCGCCGAGCAGCAGCGAGGTCGCGTCACGGGAGCCGGGCAGTGCCGCAGCGAACTCCGGCTGGGCCAGCACCGCGGCGGCTCCCGCGCTGTCCACCAGGTACTGCCACAGCGCCGGGGCCTGGTGGACGTTCAAGCCGCACAGCACCAGACGGGCTCGGGCGCAGGTGAACTGGGCCACCGCCAGCTCGAGCCCGTTGCGGGCGGCCACCGCCACGACGTCGTCGGGCGCCAGGCCCGTGGCCCGCAGCCGTCCCGCGGCGCCCTCGACGAGACCGGCGAACTCCGCTCGGGTCAGGGTGGTCCCGTCGACCAGCCGCAGCAGCACGGCGTCGGGGCTCCGGCGCACGGCCCGGTCCAGCACGTCGAGGACCGTCCGCGGCCGGCCCGCGTACGACAGGGCGGGGCCGCCGTTCCACGTCTCGACGACGACGTCCAGCGGGAAGGCGGTCACGAGCGGCGAGTCTGTCACCGGTCGTGGTGGACTGGTCCGGTGCCCGCACCCGACAGCGGCGCCGTCGACAACCTGGCGGTGCTGCACGCCCTTGCCGAGCCGCGCCGCATCGAGCTGCTGCGCCTGCTCACCGACGAGCAGCAGTGCACCCGCGACCTGGTGACGGCGACCGGCATGGCCCAGCCGCTCGTGTCGCACCACCTGCGGGTGCTGCGCCAGGCGCTGCTCGTCGACAGCACCGTCTGCGCGAACCTGCGGGTCTACCGGGTGCGCGCCGACACGCTCCGGGTGCTCGGCTCGCGGCTCGGCGAGATGGCCGCGCGGGCGGCCGTGACCTCAGGCCTCGAGCCCTGCTGACCGCTTGACCGCGAGGGCGTCGACCAGCGCGCCGACGGTGTCCAGCTCGGCGACCTCCTCCTCCGGCAGCTCGACGTCCAACACCTCCTCGAGCGCCAGCGCGAGCTCGACGAGGGCCAGCGAGTCGACCCCGAGGACCTCGAACGCGGTGTCGTCGCCGAGCAGCGCCGGGTCGACCTCCAGCAGCTCGACCGCCGCCGCGACGACCAGCCGCCGCACGAGGTCCCGCTCCTGGTCCACCCCCGCGACGCTAGCGCCCGGCAGGCGGACGCGCCTGCGACAGGAGAGGGCAGGATGTGGAGGTGGACCGTGACGGCTGGATGGAACTGCTCGGGCTCGAGGCCGACGAGGTGCCGCGACTGCTGGTGCTCGAGAGCACCTGGTGGCGGCGGCGGGCGCTGTCCCGTCGACTCGCGGCACTGGAGGACGTCCGTGAGCTCGGGATGCCGGACGTGTGGCACGGCTGGTACGGCGACGTCCCGGTGGCCTACTGCCCGGCCTACGGGGCGACCCGGTCGGTCGAGCCGGTGCACGTGCTGGGCACCTGCGGCACGCCCGTCGTGGTCTCGATCGGCGCCTGCGCGTCGCTGCAGCCGCGGGTGCGGCTCGGCGACGTCGTGCTGTCGGAGCGGGCCACGATCGGCGAAGGGGCGTCGCAGTACTACGGCGGCAAGGGCTCGGTCGCGGCGAACCTCGGCCGGGTCACCCGCGCGGCAGCGCTGTTCGCCGGCCGCGACACCTTCACGCACCGCGGACCGACCGTCACCGCCGGCGCGCTGCTGGCCCAGCCCCCCAAGCTGATCGAGCGCTGGGCGTCCGCCGGGCACCTCGCCGTCGACCTCACCAGCTCGGCGATCTTCTCGGCCGCGGCCTCGCTGACCATGCGCGCCGCGGCTGTGCACTACGTGCGCGAGGAGCTCCCCGACCGCCCCTGGACGTCGGAGGTGACCGAGCAGGAGGAGCAGCTGCTCGAGGCCGTCGACGAGGCCGTGTACGAGGTCGCCCTCGGGCTCGTGTAGCCGTCCCGGTCGGCGCCTGTCACATCCCGGGGCCGGGCGGTGCTGTACGGGCATGGACCTCCTGCGAGAACGCCGAGCGGGACCCCTGGCCGGCCGGGCTGTCGCGGACGTCGCGGCGTCCCGGCGCGACAGGATGGGCCGCATGGCGGTGCGGGGTCCGGCGCGCAGTGCGGTGCGCGACGACCTCGACGAGGTCTTCCGCCGCGACTACCGGCTGGTCGTCGGGGTGGCCGCGCGGGTGCTGGGCTCGCGCGACCAGGCCGAGGACGTCGCGCAGGAGGTGTTCCTCTCCTTCGGCCGCACCTCGGTGCCGGGCAGCCAGGCCCGTGGCTGGCTGTCGGTCGCCGCGGCCCACACCGCGCTGAACGTCCTGCGCGCCGGACGCCGTCGCACCGTCCGCGAGCTGACCGCGGCCGGCGAGGCCGACGGCGTCGTCCCCGACGTGGCCGACGCGGTGGTCACCCTCGAGGAGCGCGGCCGGGTCCGTGCCGCGCTGGCCCGGCTGCCCGCCAGGCAGGCCGTGACCCTCGTGCTGCGGCACAGCGGCCTGAGCTACGCCGACATCGCCGTGGCGCTCGACATGTCCCCCGGAAGCGTCGGCACGACCGTCCGCCGCGCCGAGTCCGCCCTGCGCAAGGAGCTGAGCCGTGATGCGTCATCCGACTGAGGGCGTGCTGCGCCGCCTGCTCGACGAGCCGGCGGGGGTGGCCGACGGCGACCGCCGGCACGTCGCCGACTGCCCGGTGTGCCTCGACGTCCTGACCGGTGTGCGCCGGGACGCCGACCTGCTCTCGGCGGCCCTGGCGACCGACGTCGGGGAGCACCTCGACGTCGAGGGCGCGTGGGCGCGGCTGTCCGCGGCCGTCCCCTCGACCGG
>JAOPVV010000347.1 GCA_025966005.1 Frankiales bacterium | reverse complement strand
ACGACCCGCTTGCCGAGCCCGCGGGCGGCATCGGCGGACGGGGTGGCCAGCGGCGCCGCGCCGGTCGTGCGGCCCGGGACGGCGGCCCCGCCCCGTCCGTTTGTCGACTTGGCCACTTAGCGCTGACTCTCCCTGGCGACGACGTGACAACTCGCTAGGACGAGATGCGGTGCGGACTCTAGGGGGCGGCGGACCGCCGGGACAACGTCGGCAGCTCTTCTGGGGACGACACGCCCGAGGTCTGTGGACGAACTGACCCGGGGGCAGGCGTGCGGGCTTAGGCGGGGGTCAGGCGTGCGGACCCAGGCGTCCGGTCCCAGGCGTGCGAGCCCCGAGCCTGCGGTCAGGCGCGGGCGCGCGGGTGGGCCGTCGCGTAGACCTCGCGCAGGCGGTCCACGGTGACCAGCGTGTAGACCTGGGTCGTCGTCACCGAGGCGTGGCCGAGCAGCTCCTGCACGACCCGGACGTCCGCTCCCCCGTCGAGCAGGTGCGTGGCGAAGCAGTGCCGCAGCGTGTGAGGTGAGACGTCGACCGTCAGGCCGGCAGCCGTGGCGGCGGCGCGCAGCACCGTCCAGGCGCTCTGCCGCGAGAGCCGGCCGCCCCGGGCGTTGAGGAACAGCGCCGGCGACCCGCTGCCCGCCGCCGCCAGCACCGGGCGACCCCGCACGAGGTAGGCGTCGACCGCGCGCCCGGCGTACGACCCGACTGGGACGATGCGCTGCTTGCCGCCCTTGCCGTCCAGCCGCACCAGGCCGCCGCTGGCCGGGCCCTCGGCGCCCTCGAGGTCGTCGACGTCGAGACCGACCGCCTCGGAGATGCGCGCGCCCGTGCCGTACAGCAACTCGAGCAGCGCGCGGTCGCGCAGCCCGAGGGGGGTGCGCTCGTCCGGGGCCGCCAGCAGGGCCTCGACCTGCGAGACGGTGATCGCCTTGGGCAGCCGCCGTGCCGGCACGGGCGGTCGCACGTCACGCGCCGGGTCGACCTGCGTCCAGCCCTCCCGCAGCGCGAAGCGGTGCAACCCCCGGACGGCGACCACCGCCCGGCCGGCCGAGGACGCCGACAGCGGCGGGTGGACGTCGTCCCCGACCCTCAGCGCGGCCAGGAAGCCCGCCACGTCGGCCTCGACCACCTCGGCCAGGCGAGCCAGACCGTCCAGGGCCAGGTGCGCGACGTACCGCTCGAGGTCGCGGCGGTAGGACGACAGCGTGTTGGCCGCCAGGCCGCGCTCGACGGCGAGGTGGTCGAGGTAGGCCGTCACCGCACGTCCGGCCAGCGGTGGAGCCAGGACGCGGGTCAGCCGAGCACCTCCGCCAGCGGCGTGAGGGCGAGGCCGTGCGCCTCGCCCACGGGGGCGTACACGAGGTGCCCGGACACGGTGTTCACCCCGAGTGCGAGCGCCGGGTCGGCCGCCACCGCCGCCGGCAGGCCGCGGTCCGCGATCTCGACGGCGTACGGCAGCGTCACGTTGGTCAGGGCGTAGGTCGACGTGTGCGGCACGGCTCCCGGCATGTTGGCCACGCAGTAGAACAGGCAGCCGTTGACCTCGAAGGTCGGGTCCGAGTGGGTCGTCGGACGGGTCGACTCGAAGCAGCCGCCCTGGTCGACCGAGATATCGACGAGCACCGCGCCGGGCTTCATCCGGGAGACCAGCTCGTCGGTGACCAGGGTCGGCGCCTTGGCGCCGGGCACCAGGACCGCGCCGATCACGAGGTCGGCGTCGAGCACGGCCCGCTCGACCTCGTAGGCGTTGCTCGTGACGGTCTGCAGGTGGCCCTGGTAGATCCGGTCGGCGTCACGGAGCTTGGCGACGTTCTTGTCGAGCAGCAGGACCTCGGCCTGCATCCCCAGCGCGATCGCGGCGGCGTTCATGCCGGACACGCCCGCCCCGAGCACCACGACCTTGGCGGCGTAGACGCCCGACACCCCGCCCATGAGGACGCCACGTCCTCCGGAGCCGCGCTCGAGGCAGTGCGCACCGACCTGCGGGGCCATCCTGCCGGCGACCTCCGACATCGGCGCCAGCAGCGGCAGCGAGCGGTCCGGCAGCTGCACGGTCTCGTAGGCCACGGCGGTGGTGCCGGCGCTTAGCAGGGCATCGGTGCAGGCGCGCGACGCCGCGAGGTGCAGGTAGGTGAACAGCACCTGGTCGCGGCGCATGCGGTGGTACTCGGACGCGACCGGCTCCTTGACCTTGAGCACGAGGTCGGCCTCGGCCCAGACGTCGTCGGCTGCCCCGATGATCGTGGCGCCCGCGGCGACGTACTCGTCGTCGTAGATCGAGGAGCCGGCGCCGGCGTCCTTCTCGACGCTCACGGAGTGACCGTGGTCGACCAGCTCCTTCACCCCCGCAGGGGTGATGGCGACGCGGTACTCGTTGTCCTTGACCTCGCGCGGGATGCCGACCTTCACGACGTTCCTCCGGTGTGGTGAGTGCGGCCGGGCCGGTCGGGCTCGGCGCTGTGGCGCCGTCGGGGGGACCGCGGGTGGCGGAGCCAGGAGCGGCGAGCGGAGTGTAGGGCTCGACGGCCCTCCCCCGTCAGCCCCGCGGCAGGCCTGCGACGACGGGGCTCAGCGGCCCGGCGCCGGCAGCCAGGACCAGCTGGACGCCTCGGTCTCGACCGAGGCCGGTGACGAGAAGCCCCGCGCAGGGTCGAGCCGTCGAGCAGCCGGCACCCGCGCCCGAGCAGGAGCGTCCGGTTCGAGGGCAGCGCCACGCTCGATGGCGGCGGCCTGCAGGTCCGCCGGCCTGAGCCCGCAGACCGGGCGGACCCGCGCTCGCGATCAGCGCAGGACGGTCCTGCGACGACGCAGGACGGCGGCGCCG
>JAOPVV010000325.1 GCA_025966005.1 Frankiales bacterium | reverse complement strand
GTGCCGTCGATCGGGTCGACGGCGACGTCGCACTCGGGGCCCTCGCCGCAGCCGACCTCCTCGCCGTTGAACAGCATCGGCGCCTCGTCCTTCTCGCCCTCGCCGATGACGACGACGCCGCGCATCGAGACGGTGCCGATCAGGTGCCGCATGGCGTCGACGGCCGCGCCGTCACCGCCGTTCTTGTCGCCGCGGCCGACCCACCGGCCGGCGGCCATGGCGGCCGCCTCGGTGACCCGCACCAGCTCCATCGCCAGGTTGCGGTCGGGGGCCTCGGGCGTGTGCACCACTGCGTCGCTCATGAGCGCACCCTATCGGCGGCGCGGCAGGCGTCCGCGGTGGCACAGTGTGGCGGTGCCGCGACGTGACTACGACCCTGCCTCTCTCGGTGCTGCGATCTACCCGCTGCTGAACAGCGTCGTGGTGCCGCGGCCGATCGCGTGGGTCTCCACCCGCTCGGTGGACGGCGTCGACAACCTCGCGCCGCACTCGTTCTTCACCATCAGCTCGGTGGTGCCGCCGGTGGTGCAGTTCACCTCCGTCGGGCACAAGGACTCCCTGCGCAACGCCGAGGCGACGGGGGAGTTCGTGGTGAGCCTGTGCACCGAGGACCTCATCGAGCAGGTCAACCTGACCGGGACGGACTACCCGCCGCACGTCAGCGAGTTCGACGCGGTCGGCCTGACCCGCGAGGACAGCAAGATGGTCGCTCCGCCCCGGGTGGCGGAGTCGCCGGTGGCGCTCGAGTGCCGGGTCGTGGGCACCAAGGACTTCGGCGGGGGCTCGGTCGTCGTCTTCGGCGAGGTCGTGTGGGCCGTCGTCGACGAGGACGTCCTCGCGTCCGACCGGCCGGAGATCCGGCTGATGAGGCCGGTGGCGCGCCTGGGCGCCGACGAGTGGAGCACCGTCGGCGAGATCTCCGAGCGCAAGCGCGTGCGGTACGACTCGCTCGAGCACCCGTCGTGACGGCCACCTCGTCGCGTCCGGCGGGGAAGGCCGCGACGACCCGGGGCGGGCTGCTGGCCGCGGCGCGGGAGGTGTTCACCTCGTCGGGGTTCGCCGAGGCGTCGATCGCCGAGGTCGTGGCCCGCGCCGGCGCCAGCGTCGGGAGCCTCTACCACCACTTCGGCGGCAAGGCCGAGCTGTACCTGGCGCTGTTCGAGGACTACCAGCAGCGCCAGGAGGCCCGCGCCGCGGTGGCCGTCCGTGCGGCGCGCGCCGAGGGCGGCACCGACCCGGTGGCGCTGTTCGTCGAGGGCAGCCGCGCCTACCTCGGCGGCTGCTGGACCGAGCGCGACCTGGCCCGGCTGTTCCTCGCCGGCGGGGGGCCTCCCGGCTTCGAGCTCGTCGCGCGCCGTCGCTACCGCGAATGGACGGCCCGCAACGCCACGCTGCTGCGGCACGGCCCGGACGACGGCGTCGAGCCCTGGGGCGACGCGCTCGTGCTGGTGCTGACGACCGTGGTCAGCGAGGCCGGGCACGAGGTCGCGGTCTGCGAGGACGAGCAGACGGCCACCCGGCTGGCCGCCGACGTCCTGACCCTCATCGGACGGATCGGGGCGCCGTGAGCCTGTTCGACGACGAGCTCGTCCGGTCGGTCCGCGACGGCGCGGCCTGGGAGGTCCACCGGGCGCACCGCGACCCGGCGTCGGGGCCGGCGCTCGACGAGGTCGGCGTGCTGGCGCTGTCGTCGTTCCAGCTGGCCCGCACCGGGGAGGTGGTGGTCGCGGTCCGCGGCATCACCGCCTACTCCGACGGGCTGCTGCTGTCGGTCGTGGTGCTGTTCGCCGACGAGCAGAAGACCGAGGACCTCGGCTGGTCGATGCAGGAGTTCGGCCGCAGCCCCGGCCGGTTCCGCTTCGGCTGCGCGTTCACGGACGGGCGGTCGGCGACCACCGGCACCCGCGACGCACCGGCGGTCAGCCTCCCGGACCTGCCGGCCCTCACGCTGCTCGGCTCGCACGCCACCGCCCTGGGCTGGGACGGCGACTACTGGCTGCACCCGCTGCCGCCGCTCGGCTCGCTGGTGCTCGGCTGCCGCTGGCCCGACCGCGCGATCCCCGAGACGCTCGTCGAGATCGACTCCGACCCGCTGGTCGCCGCCGCCCTCACCTCCGGCCCGGTCTGGCGGACGTCGTGACCGCGATGCGGTCGGGCCCGGTGCGCGGGTCGGGGTCGGTGCACGACGACCTGCTCGAGCGCCGGGGTGACTACCCGGTGCTGGCGACGACGACCTACCTGGCCAACCACACGCTGGGGGCGATGCACCGGCGCACGCCCGAGCGCCTCGCCGAGTACGCCGCGCTGTGGGCCGAGCGCGGCGTCGTGGCCTGGGAGACCTGGGCGCCCGAGGTCGAGCGGGTCGCCGACCTGGTCGGCTCGCTCATCGGCGCGCCGGCCGGCACGACCGTGATGCGCCAGAACGTCGCGGACCTGCTCGGCGACCTGGCCGTCAGCCTCGACTGGAGCGGCCCGCGCAACCGGGTCGTCACCAGCGCGCTGGAGTGGCCGGGGAGCCTGCACACGTGGTCGCAGATCGGCCGGCTCGGCGGCGAGGCGGTCGTCGTGCCCGGCGAGCCCGACGGCGTCTCGTTCGACGTCCAGCGGATGGTCGACGCGATCGACGAGCGCACCCTGCTCGTCGAGTGCAGCCACGTGCTGTTCCGCACCTCGACCATCGTCGACCTCGCCCCGGTGGTCGAGAAGGCCCACCTCGTCGGCGCTCTCGTGGTCGTCGACGGCTACCAGGCGGCGGGCACCCTCGACGTCGACGTCGTCGCGCTCGGGGCGGACGTCTACCTGGGCGGCTCGGTGAAGTACCTGTCGGGCGGCCCGGGCAACGGCTGGATGCACGTGACCGCTGACGTGGTCGACCGGCTGGAGCCGGTCAGCGCCGGATGGTTCGGCCAGCTCGCGCCGTTCGCCTTCGACCCCGAGATCGCCTACGCGCCCGGGATCCGGCGCTTCGCCGGCGGTACCCCCGGCGTCCCGTCCGCGTACGCCGCCGAGCCCGCCTACCAGGCGCTGGCCGACATCGGCATGACCCGGGTGCGTGAGCGCTCGACCTCGCTGACCCAGCCGCTGCTGGAGGCGGCGCTCGAGCGCGGCTGGACCGTCCGGTCGCCGCACGACCCGGCCCGGCGGGCCGGTCACGTGACCATCGATCCCGGTGACAGCCAGCGGGTCCACGACGGCCTCATCGCCCGCGGCACCCTCGTCGACCACCGGCCGGGCGTCGGCATCCGCGTCTCGCCGCACTTCTACAACTCGCTCGACGAGTCGCTCGGCGTCCTCGACACGATGGCCGAGGTGCTGGCCGAGCGCTGACCCGCGACACTGGACGGGTGACAGAGGTGACGGACGCTCCGCAGCAGGCCATGACCAAGAACAAGCGCGGCCGGGAGAGCGCCGGCGACATGGTCCGCTCGCTCGGCCTGGTGATGCTCGTCGTCGTCGCGATCTGGTTCTTCGCCCAGCCGCCGGACAGCGACGAGGCCGAGGTCCGCGCGGTCGACCCGTCGGCCGACGTCAGCGCGTTCCGGGCCGACGTGCCCGGGGCCGCGACCCCTGCGGGCCTGCCCGAGCGCTGGCGGGCGACGTCGTCCAGCCTGCGCGGCGAGCCCCGCTCGCTGCGGATCGGCTACGTCACCCCGGGTGAGCGGTACGCCGAGTACGCCGCCTCGACGCTCCCGCCGGCGGAGGCCGTGGAGGAGCTCGTCGGCGGGGCGCGGTCGCTCGACGCGGTCCAGGTCGAGGGCGCCCCGTGGGAGCAGTACCGCGACGCCGACGGGTCGCTGTCGCTGGTGCGGGCGTACGGACCGGTGACCGTCGTCGTCGGCACCTTGCGGGCGACGGCGACCCTCGACGAGCTACGCCTGCTGGCGGGCAGCCTGACCGTCGGCTGACCGACCGCCTGCAGTCATGCCGTCGCTCGCCTGGCCGTCGTCCGCCTGGCTGTCGTTCGACAGGGCGGCGTCGAGCCGCGCCTTGGCCCCGTCGAGCCAGCTCTGGCAGGTCCTGGCCAGCTGCTCGCCGCGCTCCCACAGCTCGAGCGACTGCTCCAGCGTGGCGCCGCCCTGCTCGAGCTGGCGGACGACGTCGGCGAGCTCGTCGCGGGCGGCCTCGTAGGACGGCTTGGCAGGATCGGTGCTGTGAGCATCGGACATGAGAGCAACCTACGACGGGCCGTGCCGGCCGACGCCGCCGCGCTGACCGGCCTGCGGGCCCACATGCTGAGGGCGATGGGCGCCGACGCCTCCGCTCCGGACTGGGCCGGGCCGTGCGAGGCCGACCTGGTGCGCCGGCTCGCGCAGCCGGACCGGTTCGCCGGCTTCCTGGTCGAGGTCGACGGGCGCGCGGTCAGCGGTGGCGTCGGCTGGCTCGAGGAGCACCTGCCCTCGCCCGGGCGGCCCGACGGCCGTCGCGGTCACATCGCCTCGATGAGCACCGACCCGGGGTACCTGCGGCGCGGGTACGCGCGGCAGGTCTTCGGTGCGCTCATGGGCTGGTTCGGCGAGCTCGGCGTCCCGCGGGTCGACCTGCGCTCGACCGAGGCGGGCCGGCCGCTGTACGAGTCGTTCGGCTTCCGGGTGCTCGGGCCGCACTCGATGGGCTGGACGGACGCCGGCCCGCCGCCGGGGCTCGGCTTGCGGTCCTGAGCGGGTGGCGGTGGACGGTCAGTCGGCGGTGACGAGCAGGGTGCCCCGGGCCAGGCGCACCTGCAGGTCGGCCCCGGGCGGTACCGCGTCGGCGTCGCGCACGACGGCGCCGTCCTCGTCCTGCACGACGGCGTAGCCGCGGTCGAGCGTCGCCTGCGGCGACAGCGCGACGACCCGGGCGAGCACGTGGTCGAGGTCGTGGCCGGCCGCGGCCAGCCGGCCGCTCGTGCAGCGCCGGGCGCGGTCGCGCAGCGACAGCACGTCGGCCCGCCGGCCGTCCACCAGCGTGGTCGGGGCGGCGAGCACCGGGCGGCTTCGCACGGCCTCGAGCCGGTGCCGCTCGCGCTCGACGGTGCCGAGGGCGACCCGCCGGGCGCGGTCGCGCAGGTGGGCGATCCGCGTGGACTCCTCGCGGACGTCCGGCACGACCCGCTTGCCGGCGTCGGTCGGCGTCGAGCAGCGGACGTCGGCGACCAGGTCGACCAGCGGGCTGTCGGGCTCGTGCCCGATCGCGCTCACCACGGGCGTCAGGCAGGCGACGACCGCACGGCACAGGGCCTCGTCGCTGAACGGCAGGAGGTCCTCGACGCTGCCGCCGCCCCGGGCCAGCACGATGACGTCGACCTCGGGCACCCGGTCGAGCTCGCGCAGCGCCCCGACGACCTGCTCGACCGCGAGATGGCCCTGGACCGCGACCTCGCGGACCTCGAAGCGGACGGCCGGCCAGCGACGCCGCGCGTTCTCCAGCACGTCGCGCTCGGCCGCGCTCGCACGCCCGGTGACCAGACCGACCCTGCGCGGCAGGAACGGCAGCCGGCGCTTGCGGTCGGCGTCGAACAGCCCCTCGGCGGCCAGCACGCCCTTGAGCCGCTCGAGCCGGGCCAGCAGCTCACCGACGCCGACCGGGCGGATCTCGATGGCCTTGAGGCTGAGCGTGCCGCGTCCCAGGTAGAACTCGGGCTTGGCGTGGACGACGACGCGGGCGCCCTCCTCGAGCGGCGGGACGACGGCGTCGACGACCGACCGGGCGCACGTCACGGACAGGCTGGCGTCCGCCACCGGGTCGCGCAGGGTGAGGAAGACCGTTCCCGGACGGCGGGACACCTGGGTGACCTGGCCCTCGACCCAGACCCGGCCGAGCCTGGCCACCCACTCCGAGATCGACCGGGCGACGGTGCGCACGGGGAGCGGCTGCTCCGCGCTGTTCGCCAGGGCCATGCGGCGACCCTACGTGGGCCCGGGACGACGAAGGCCGTCCCCCGACGAGCGGGGGACGGCCCGGGTCGGGCTGGGCTCAGCCCTTGTCGGGAACGCTGCCGCCGAGACCACCGAACGCGGTCCGGGGGGCGTTGGCCTCGGGCGACGCGGTCGCGGGGCTGATCTTCGAGGTGGACGTGCGCGGGCCCTTGCCCGGTGACGTCGGCGACGCCGCCTTCGGCGAGGCGCCGGCGCCGCCGTCACCGCCGGACAGCGGCGCGGTCGGGTCGCTGGCCAGCTTGGCGATCCGGTTGTCCAGCATCGTCACGACCGGCAGGCGGTTGGCCTTGGCCTTCTCGTAGTCGCGCAGCTGCACCAGCTGCGGCAGGTCGAGGCTGCGCATCCGGCCGCGGACGGCGCCGAGGGTCAGGTGGTCGTAGTCGGGCAGCGGCAGGTCGTCGTGGTCGAGGACCTCCCCGCCGATGACGCTCGCGACCCGCTCGACGGTGTCGACGACGTCGGCGGTGGCCGCCGTCTCGACGCGCGTGGCGTCCGGCCCGGTCGCCTTGGGCGTGGCCGACCCCTTGGGCGCCTCGGCCTCGGGGACGGGCGGGGTGGTGACCCTGCTCGCGACGGTGCCGGCCTCGTCGGCGGCGGTCGTGCTGGCGGCGCTGCCCGCGACGCCAGCCGCCTGCTCGGTCACGACGGCGGCAGCACTGGTAGTGGTGTCCGCGGCCTTGTCGACGGCCGTGGCGGCGCCCTCGGTGACCTTGCCGGACGCGTCAGCGGCCTTGTCGGCAGCCTTCTCGACCGTGCCGGCCGTGGTGGTGGCGGCCTTCTCGACGACCTCGGCCGTGCGGTCGGTGGCCTTGCTCGCGGCACGCGTCGCCGTCCCGGCGGTCCGCTGCGCGGCCTGAGCGGTGGTGTCGGCCGCCCGCTGCAGGGCGTCGGCGGTCTTCTCGACGACGCCGGAGCCCTTGTGCGCGGCGGCGGCGCCGGTCCCGGCGACCTG
>JAOPVV010000323.1 GCA_025966005.1 Frankiales bacterium | reverse complement strand
TGCCCCGCGTGGTCGGCCCGGTGCTCGACGGGACGGCCGACCTCGTCCTGGGCCGGCGCCGCACCACCGGCCGCGGCGCCTGGCCGCTGCACGCCCGGCTCGGCAACGCCGAGGTCGCCCGGCGGCTGCGCAGGCGGACCGGCTACGACCTGCACGACCTCGGCCCGATGCGCGCCTGCCGCCGGGACGCGCTGCGCGAGCTCGGCCTGCAGGACCGGCGCTTCGGCTACCCGCTCGAGATGGTCATCCGGGCCTCGGCCGCCGGCTGGCGGGTCGTCGAGGTCGACGTCGACTACCTCCCCCGCACCGGCCGCTCCAAGGTCACCGGCACCGTCGGCGGGACCCTCAAGGCGGTCCGCGACATGTCGCGGGTCCTGCGCGAGGCCTGACGTGCCGCCGTTCGAGGCCCCACCGACCGCACCGCCGGCCGTCGCGCTGCTCGCCGTCCAGGTGCTGGTGCTGGCCAAGGAGCCGGTCGCCGGACGCGTGAAGACCCGCCTGTGCCCGCCGCTCACCCCGCACGGGGCCGCGGCCGTCGCGACCGCCGCGCTCGAGGACACCCTCGCCACGGTGCGGGCCGTCCCCGTGGCCCGCCGGGTGCTGGTGCTCGACGGCAGCTACCCGGCCCCCGGCTTCGACCTGCAGCCGCAGGGCGCGGGCCGGATGGACGAGCGGCTCGGCGACGCCTTCGACGACGCCGCCGGCCGCAGCCCCCTGCCGGTGCTGCTGGTCGGGATGGACACCCCCCAGCTCACGCCGGCGCTGCTGCACCAGGCCGCGACCGCCCTGCTCGCGCACGGCGCGGTGCTCGGCCTGGCCCCCGACGGCGGCTGGTGGACGCTCGGTCTGCAGCGGCCCGACGGCGCGCTGCTGCGCGGGGTGCTCACCAGCCAGGACGACACCGGCGCCCGCCAGCTCGACCGCCTGCTGGCGGCCGGCCTGGTCCCGCACCTGCTGCCCGAGCTGCGCGACGTCGACACCGTGGCCGACGCGCTGGCGGCCGCCGAGCTGGCACCGGGCAGCCGCTTCGCCGCCGCCCTGGCCGACCACCTCGCGGGTGGGTAGGGGCGGGGCGTGAAGCGCCCTGCCGGGACGTGGCTCCGCCGTGGCGACGGCGGAGCGCTGCCCGCCCGCCGTGCGAGGACCGCCCTGCGCCCCGGACGGCACCGCGCCCTCGTGGTCCTCGAGGTCGTCGCCGTCGGCCTGCTCGGGGCCCTGCTGGGCCTGCTCGTCGCCGGCGACGTCAGCCGGGAGGTCGGCCCGTTCCAGGCCGACCTCAGCCTGCGTCCGTCCCTCAGCGGAGCCACCGTCGTCGAGGTGCCGCCGCTCGGCGAGCTGCAGCTGGACACCCACCGCACCCCCGTCAAGCTCGACGTGCGCATCACCTCCCTGCGCGGCGACGCGGCGCGGGCCATCGCCGCCGACCCGACGACGCTGCGCGGCCTGGGCGCCGAGGTCGACCGCGACCTGCGCGACGGCCTGCGCGGACTGCTCGTGCGCACGGTGCTGGTGACGGTGCTCGGCGCCGCGGCCCTGGGGATGCTGGTCTTCCGCCGCTGGCGCACGACGCTGGTCGCCGCCGCGGCAGGCGTCACGGCGCTGGCCGGCGTCGGCGGCGCGACCTACCTCACGCTGGACGAGCGGGCGCTGTCCGAGCCGCGGTTCACCGGCCTGCTCGCGTCGGCCCCCACCGCCGTCGGCGACGTGCGCGACATCGTCGAGCGCTTCGACGCCTACAGCCTGCAGCTCGGCCGGCTGGTGTCCAACGTCAGCGAGTTGTACGCCGTGACGAGCCGGCTGCCGGTGTTCACCCCGGCCGACGGCACGATCCGCGTCCTGCACGTCAGCGACCTGCACCTCAACCCGGCGTCCTACGACGTGATCGGCTCGGTCGTCGAGCAGTTCGGCATCGACCTGGTCCTCGACACCGGCGACAGCACCGACCTCGGCACGGTCCCGGAGACCCGGTACGTCGAGGGCATCCGGACGCTCGGCGTGCCGTACGCGTGGGTCCGCGGCAACCACGACAGCCGCCTCGTGCAGCAGGCCGTCAGCCGCCAGCCCGGCGCGACCGTGCTCGACGGACCGCAGGTGGTCGAGCTGGCCGGCCTGCGGCTGCTCGGCCAGGGGGACCCGCGGTTCACGCCCGACAAGACGACCCGCGACGACGACGCACCGCCGCAGGTCCTCGAGCTGGTCGGCACCCAGCTGCTCGAGTCCTACGACACGGCGGCGCTCAAGCCCGACATCGTCCTCACGCACGACCCGCTGACCGCCGGGCCGCTCCTGGGCGAGGTCCCGCTGGTGCTCGCCGGCCACTCGCACGAGCGCCGGGTCGAGACGGTGGACGGCACCACGCTGATGGTGCAGGGCTCCACCGGCGGCGCCGGCCTGCGGGCGCTCGAGGGCGAGGAGCCCACCCCGATCGCGCTGACCGTCCTGTACCTCGACCCGCAGACGCGGCTGCTGCAGGCGTACGACGAGATCACGCTCGGGGGACTGGGCGCCCAGGACGCCCGGATCTCGCGCAAGGTGGTCGTCGAACCGGTCGACGGGGACGGGGCGACACCCGCCCCCACGGCCTCGCCGAGCCGGCCGGTCCCGTCGCCCCTCGCCCGGTGACGGCTTCCGCTATGCTCTCCGAGTCCCCGACGGCCAGACGGCGGAGGCGCCACCGGTCACGGCTAGGGAGCGTCCCCATCGTCTAGCGGCCCAGGACTCCACCCTTTCAAGGTGGCTACGCGGGTTCGAATCCCGTTGGGGGCACGGCACGTACGACAGCACAGCAGTCACACCTGAACACGGTCTGGCACACACCAGGCCCCGTAGCGCAGTTGGTTAGCGCGCCGCCCTGTCACGGCGGAGGTCGCGGGTTCGAGTCCCGTCGGGGTCGCAGCACACCGGAACGGCAGTACGCACGAGAGCACCACCCCGGTCAGGTAGCTCAGCTGGTAGAGCACACGCCTGAAAAGCGTGGGGTCGGCGGTTCGATCCCGCCCCTGACCACCTCACCAGCAGCACCGACAGCCCCGAGGCCGACCCGCGCAGGGTCGGCCTCGTCCCGTCCGTGGGACTGCCCGCGCCGGACGCACGACGACGCCACCCCCCGAGGTGACGGGGAGCAGCGTCGGTGCGTGGAGGCCGGCAGCTCCGCCGGCCCGGCGGTCAGGCCTGGGGGCGCGGCGCCGGGATCCCGGCCAGCAGCGCGCGGACCTCGGCCTCACGGTAGCGGCGGTGGCCGCCCAGCGTGCGGATCGAGGTGAGCTTGCCGGACTTCGCCCAGCGGGTGACGGTCTTGGGGTCGACACGGAACATCGTGGCGACCTCAGCCGGTGTGAGCAGGGCCTCGGAGTCAGGGGTGCGAGTGCTCATGGCGGGTCGTCCTCTCAGAAGCGGGCCATCTGCCCGCGTACCGACCACAGTGCGCGATGTCGGCTTTCTGCGGTATGGCCCAGACGGGCCATCTTTGGGGACCAGCTCCGCCAGGGTCAGCTGGCGCTCTCGACAGCCTGCAGCGCCTTCATCCGCGCCGTCACCCGCTCGTACGCCGCCGCGGCCGTCTCGGGCTGCCCGGCGCCCAGCGCGGCGAGCGCGCCGGCGACGTCGCGAGCCGACTCGTCCTGCTGCAGCTCGGCGTCGTCGAGCAGGTGCACCAGGCCGCCGTAGTCCAGCTCGACCAGCGACCGCGGGTGGAACTCCTCGAGCCAGCGGCCGAGGTCCTCGACGCCCGCGGTGACCGCGCCGTCGTCGATCGAGCGCCGCAGCACCGCCAGCGCCCGCGCCGTGCGCCGGCGGGCCCGCGACATCGGCGTCCGGTAGAGCAGGCTTCGGCCCGAGAGCCGGCCCGGTCCGCCGGCGCCGCCCGGG
>JAOPVV010000300.1 GCA_025966005.1 Frankiales bacterium | reverse complement strand
ACCGGGCTTCTCGACGGCGGTCGCCACGTCCGCGAGCAGGGCACCGGCGTCGAGGGCCAGCGCGTCGAGCCGCGCGACGGCCGCCTCCCGGTGGGCGATCCCCGCCAGGGACGACCGGGTGCGCGCGAGGGCGGCGAGCGTGGTGCGGATCCGCTCGGCCTCGTCCTGCAGCGACCGGAACAGCAGCGCGCGGTCGCCGCCGCCGAGCGGCTCGGGGTCGGAGAGCGCGGTCCGGGCCGCGACGAGCGGTCCGGGGTCGGGCGGGGCGGTGTGACCGGTCGGCACCCGCGAGGCGTACGCCGCGAGCGACCGGTAGACCCCGCCCAGCGCCCGCCGCTCGACCGGCGAGCGGCGCAGCGACCAGCCCGCGACGACGAGCAGCGCCTGCACGAGCCCGCCGGCCACGACGAGCAGCGCGCGGCCGGCGGCGTCCGCGACGGGCATCTCGTACTGCGTGATGACCAGCAGCCCGATGACCGACTGCGTCCCGACGATCCCGGGGGCGACCCCGAGGCTGGTCACGAGCCCGGCCGCGAACCCCCAGACGGCGACGGTGAGCGCCAGCAGCCACAGCACGTCCCCGACCGCGGCGCCCACGAAGGTCGACAGCGCGACGCCGGCGGTGGCCAGCAGCACCGACGAGACCCGCGTCCGGTAGCCGCCGGCGAAGACGGCGAAGCCGACGAAGAAGGCCCCTCCGGCGGCGACCGCGCCGTCCAGCGGGCGGTCGACGGCGAGCCCGGCTGCGAGCGGCAGCGCGACGCCGAGGGCGGTGCGCAGCCCGTTGCGGGGGTCGAGCCGGGCCCGGTCGACCCTCAGGGTGCCGCGCAGGAGCCGGGTGGCGAGGGCGGTCACCCCGGTGATGCTGCCCTGTCCCGGGAAGGACGGACGCATGACCACCGCCTACTTCACCGCCAGCTCGGTCGACGGCTTCATCGCCGACCCCGAGGACTCGCTGTCGTGGCTGCTCAGCCGCGACGTCGACCGCGAGGGGCCGATGGGCTACGACCCGTTCTTCGCCGGGGTCGGCGCCCTGGCGATGGGCGCGAGGACCTACCGCTGGCTGCGCGAGCACGAGGACGGGTGGCCGTACGACGTCCCGTGCTGGGTCTTCACCCACCGCGACGTCGACCTGCCGCCGGGCGCCGACGTCCGGGTCACCACCGCCGACGTCGCGGCGGTGCACGCGGAGATGGTCGAGGCCGCCGGCGGCAGGGACGTCTGGCTGGTCGGCGGCGGCGACCTGGTGGGGCAGTTCGCCGACCGCGGGCTGCTCGACGAGGTCTGGGTGCAGTACGCCCCGGTCGCGCTGGGTGCCGGCGCCCCGCTGCTCCCGCGCCGGCTCGAGCTGCGGCTCGAGGAGGTCGCCCGCAACCGCGACTTCGCGTGCGCGCGGTACACCGTCGCGCACGAAACGGTGCGACCCGGCTGACCGGGGCAGGATGGACGCGTGCCCGAAGGTGACAGCGTCTGGAAGGCGGCCCGCCGGATGCGCGAGCAGCTGGTCGGGCGCACCGTCGTCCGCTCGGACTTCCGGGTCCCCCAGCACGCGACCGCTGACCTGTCCGGGCGCGAGATCACCGCGTTCGACTCCTGCGGCAAGCACATGCTCACCCGGTTCTCGGGCGGGCTGACGCTGCACACCCACTTCGAGATGGACGGCGCCTGGCAGGTCGTCGGCCAGGGCAAGGTGCTGCCGCGCAGCTTCGACGACGAGGTCCGGCTGGTCCTGTCGACCGACGGACCGACGGCCTACGCGCTGCGGATGCCGGTGCTCGAGCTCGTCGAGACCGCCCGCGAAGACGAGGTCGTCGGGCACCTCGGTCCCGATCTGCTGGGCCCGTCCTGGGACGAGGACCTCGCCGTCGAGCGGCTGCTGCGCGAGCCGGACCGGCCTGTGGTCGAGGCGCTGCTCGACCAGCGCAACCTGGCCGGCATCGGCAACCTGTGGGCGGTCGAGACCTGCTACCTGCGCGGGCACTCGCCCTGGACGCCCGTGCGCGCGGTCGACCTGCACGCGACCGTCCAGCTGACCCGGCGGATGATGCGGCACTCGCTCGAGCACCCGGGGCAGGTCACGACCGGCGACACCCGGCGCGGCCGGACGCACTGGGTGTACGGCCGGGCCGAGAGGCCCTGCCGGCGGTGCGGGACACCGGTGCAGTTCCGCGACAGCGTCACCGGGACGCCGTACTCGCGCGAGACCTGGTGGTGCCCCCGCTGCCAGCCCGGGCCCTTCCCGTCGCTGTCCGAGCGGCCGACGCGACCGGGCTCGCGCCGTGGCGTGAACGAGGAGTCGTTCGGCTCGCGGACCACGCGGCTGTCGGGCCGGGCCGGGTACGCCCGATGACCCCGCAGGCCGGTCAGGTCGTCACGGTCTTCCGCTCGCGCCTGCGCGCGCCCGGCGCGGAGGGCTACGCCGGGGACTCCGCGAGGATGGCCGAGCTGGCCCGCGCGATGCCGGGCTACGTCGAGCACAAGTCCTTCACCGCCGACGACGGCGAGCGCGTCACGGTGGTGACCTTCGCCGACCGAGCCTCCCACGAGGCGTGGCGCGACCACCCCGAGCACCGGGCGGCGCAGCGCCGCGGGGTCGACCGCTGGTACGACACGTACTCCATCCAGGTGGGGACGACGTCGTACGCCAGCGCCTTCGTCCGGGACGTCGACCGTGCCTGAGGGCGACACCGTCTGGCTGGCGGCCCAGCGCATGCACGAGGCGCTCGCCGGGCGGGTGCTGACCACGACCGACTTCCGGGTCCCGCAGCTCGCGACGGCCGACCTCACCGGCCGAGCGGTGCTCGAGGTGGTGCCGCGCGGCAAGCACATGCTGACCCGGGTCGCGGGCGGCCTCACGCTGCACACGCACTTCCGGATGGACGGCTCCTGGCACCTCTACCGCCCCGGTGACGCGTGGCAGGGCGGGCCGGCCTGGCAGGTCAGGGTCGTGCTCGAGAACGCCGAGTGGCAGGCGGTCGGCTACCGGCTGCCGGTGGTGGAGCTGGTCGAGACCGCGGACGAGGCCTCGGTGGTGGGCCACCTCGGGCCGGACGTCCTGGCCGACGACTGGGACCTCGAGGTGGCGCTGGCGAACCTGCGGCGCGAGCCGGACCGCGAGATCGGGATGGCGCTGCTCGACCAGCGCAACCTGGCGGGCCTGGGCAACCTCTACCGGACCGAGGTGCTGTTCGTCCGCGGCCTCACGCCGTGGGTGACGGTGGCGGACGTCCCCGACCTGCCGGCCCTGGTCGGGAAGGGGCGCCGGCTGATGCTGGCCAACCGCGGCCACTGGGAGCAGTCGACGACCGGCTCGCTGCGCCAGGGCGAGGTGCACTGGGTCTTCGAGCGCTCCGGCCGGCCGTGCCGCCGCTGCGGCACCCGGGTCCTCACCGCCGAGCAGGGCGCGCCGCCGTACGCCCGGCTGACCTACTGGTGCCCGCACTGCCAGGTCGGTCCGGCGCCCCCGCCGACCCGGGCCCCCGCGCGCCGCGACCGTCCGGTCGGACGCACGTCGTACCGGCCGTAGCCCGTCCGCTCGGCCTCCGGCGGTGCTGGACTCGGAGGTCTCGACGAAGGAGGACGTCATGCCCGTGCGCGACGACCGCTGGCCCGCCGGCACACCGAACGGGGTCGACCTGAGCACCCCCGACCCGGACGCCGCCAAGGACTTCTACGCGGCCCTGCTGGGCTGGGACTACCGCGAGGCCGGAGGTGGCTACTGGCTCTGCGAGTACGGCAGCCGCGAGGCCGCCGGGATCATGGGCGCCGAGTCGCCCGAGCAGCCCTCATCCTGGACGGTGTACTTCGCCAGCGAGGACGTCGAGTCGACCGTCAAGGCGGTGGAGCAGGCCGGCGGGCAGGTGCTCCCGGGCCCGGCGAAGGTCGCGCCGTGGGGCGCGGTGGCCTACGCCGCCGACCCGACGGGCGCGCGCTTCGGCGTGTGGCAAGGGGGCGTCCTGCCCGGGGTCACCGTCTACAACGAGCCGGGGTCGCTGACCTGGGAGGACGGGATGGTGTCCGACCCGGACGCTGCGAAGTCCTTCTACAGCAGCGCCTTCGGGTTCCGCTTCGACCCGGTGCCGGGCGACCAGGACTACTGCACGTTCACGACGAGCAGCGCCGGCGACCCGCTGGGCGGCCTCGGCAGCGTCGAGGAGGCGAGCAGCCCGGCTGGCGGCCGTGCTTCGCCGTCACCGACACCGACCTGGCCGTCTCGACCGCGACCGGGCTCGGGGGCCGGGTCGTGGAGGCCCCGGTCGATACCCCGTACGGGCGGGTGGCCCGCATCGCCGACCCGTTCGGCGCCGGGCTGACGCTCATCGGCACCGGCCCGGCCTCGTCCACGGGAGCCGCGTCAGGGGCGGGCGGCGCGCAGCAGCGGCACGGCGGCCAGCGCCGTGAGCGGCAGCACGAGCAGCGCCTGGCGCAGGCCGACGACGTCGGCCAGGCGGCCCACGACCAGCGGTCCGAGCAGCACCGCCACCGAGCCGGCCGTCACGCACCGGCCGCTGACCCGGGCCGCCTGGTCGGGTGCTGCCGCAACGGCCAGCGACAGCCCGAGCGGGAACAGCACCGAGATGCCGAGGCCGAGCAGTACGAGCGCCGACAGCGAGGTCGCTGTCGACGTGCTGGCGGTCGCGGCCACCAGGCCCGCTGCGCACGTGGCGAGGGCGGCGACGAGCAGCCGCTCAGCGGTCACCCGACGTGCCAGCACGGCCCCGACGACGCGACCGGTCAGCATCGCGCCGAAGAACAGCGACATCGACGTGACCGCGGTCGGGCGGCTCAGTCCGACGACGTCACGCAGGTAGGTGGCGCCCCAGAACGACACCGACCACTCGAGCACCACGCCGCTGAACACCAGCGCGATCCCGGCGACGGCCGCCCGGGGCAACCGGGCGCCGCAGGGACGGGCCTGCTCCGCGTGCGGCTCGGGGATTCGGGTGCCGCCGGCCGCGACGGCGACCGCTACGGCCCCGAGCGCGACGACGGCGACGCCCCACCGCCACGACCCGGTGAGCGCCGCGAGGCCGCCGACGAGCAGCGGCGCGGCGGTGGTCCCCACGCTGGCCATGGCGTTGGACTCGGCGAACGCGACGGCGCGCTGGTCGCCGTGGTGGTCCGCCAGCCCCGCCTGCACCGCGATCAGGACGAGGGTGCCGATGCCGCCGGCGACCAGGCAGGCCCCGAGGGTCGCCCACGAGGCCCGGCCGGCCGTCAGCAGCAGCGCGCCGGTCGCGAACCCGAGCAGGCCGACGACCAGCACCACCCGTCGTCCGTACCGACGGCTGAGCCCGGCGCCGACCAGGCCGGCGGCGACCGAGCCGATCGCGAACAGCGACAGGTGCGCGCTGGACAGGCCGTAGCCGTAGCCGAGCTCGTCGCGCAGCGCCGGCATCGCCAGGCTGGGGACGGTCTGCAGCGCCCCGAACACGGCAAGGGACGCGTACAGGACCAGCGTGGTCCGGTCCCGCACGAAGGCGGTGAGCCCGTGCGGTTCCTGGCCGGGGGCCTGCGCGTCGGTCGCTGCCACGTCGGTCACTGCCTCGAGGCTAGCCGCCGAGCGCACGCCTGCCCGCCCGGTCGAGCAGCGCCGCGACCGCCAGGTCGACGTCCGCCTCGTCGCCGTAGAGGCGGAACGACGCGCGCACCCGGCCGGCCCGCACCGCGGCCCGCACACCGGCGTCTGCGAGCCGCTCGGCCAGCCCGTCGCCGGCGACCGTGACGGTCGCCGAGCCCTGGGCCGGCAGGCCCAGTCGTTCGAGGAACCGGTCGGCCAGCCTCACGTCGTGCGCGCGCACGGGTGCACCGTCGAGCCCGGCGAGCAGCTCGAGCGAGACGGCGGTGCCGCTCCAGCTGAACCAGGCCGGTGACAGGTCGAGCCGCCGGGCGTCGGCGGCCAGCAACAGGACTGCGTGGTGTCGAGCAGCAGCTGCGCCCCGAGGTCCCGGACGCTCGGGATCGTGCGCGCACCGTTGGCAGCGGTCAGCGCACCTCGCGCAGGCCCTGCGCCAGGCCGTGGACCGCGTCGGTGGCGTCCCGCAGCCGAGTGCCGGCGAGCGGGTCGGCGCTGGCGGCGACGAGGTCGGCGACGGCCTGCACGAGCTCCTCCTGGCAGGCGACACCGTCGTACAGGGAGCGCAGCAGCGCCGGGTCGGCGCCGCGGTGGGGCTCGACGGCCGACAGCCGCGCGG
>JAOPVV010000291.1 GCA_025966005.1 Frankiales bacterium | reverse complement strand
TCTCGGTCATCCCGTTCGGCCCGCGCGTCTCGATCGCCGGGCACGAGACGGCCCTGCAGCTCACCGACCTGCCGATCGGCGTGCTGTTCGCCTTCGCCTGCGCCAGCTTCGGCGTGTTCGGCATCGTGCTCGCCGGCTGGAGCAGCGGCTCGACCTACCCGCTGCTCGGCGGGCTGCGGTCGGCCGCGCAGGTCATCTCGTACGAGATCGCGATGGCGCTCGCCCTGGTCGCGGTCTTCCTCTACGCCGGCTCGCTGTCGACCATCGAGATCGTCGCCGCGCAGCAGGACCGCTGGTTCATCATCACGCTGCCGGTCAGCTTCGTCATCTACGTCATCGCGATCACCGGGGAGACCAACCGCGCGCCCTTCGACCTCCCCGAGGCCGAGAGCGAGCTCGTCGGCGGGTTCCACACCGAGTACAGCTCGCTGAAGTTCGCGATGTTCTTCCTCGCCGAGTACATCAACATCGTCACCGTCTCGGCGCTGGCGACCACGCTGTTCCTCGGCGGCTGGCAGCCGGTCTTCCCGTTCTCGCAGGTCGAGTTCCTCAGCTCGGGCTTCTTCCCGATCGTGTGGTTCCTGTCCAAGACCGCGGTGGTCATCTTCGTGTTCATCTGGCTGCGCGGGGTCCTGCCCCGCATGCGCTACGACACGTTCATGCGCTTCGGCTGGAAGGTCCTGGTCCCGGTCGGCCTGGTCTGGATCCTGCTCGTCGCGGCGATCCGCACCGCGACGCTCGAGATCGACGACCGCCAGACGCTGCTGCTCGGCGTCGGCGCCGTGTTCGCCGCCGTGCTCGCGGTCTTCTACCTGCTCCCGGCGCCCAAGAAGGGCGAGGACGAGCCGTTCACCGGCCCGGCCACCGAGCTCACCCCCCGCGAGCAGGGCGGCTTCCCGACCCCGCCGCTCGACCTGGTCGTCCCGCCGACGCCGCGCAGCCTCGCGCAGCGCTCGCTGGTGCAGGCCGGCACGAGCCCCGCCCCCGCGGCACCCTCCGCACCCCCGACTGAGACGGACGCCTGATGGCCGGCTTCCTCGACCCCGTACGCGGGTTCGGGCTCACCTTCACGACCATGTTCAAGAAGGTGACCACCGAGCAGTACCCCGAGCAGGTCACGCCGACGGCGCCGCGCTTCCACGGCCGCCACGTGCTGAACCGGCACCCGGACGGCCTGGAGAAGTGCATCGGCTGCGAGCTGTGCGCCTGGGCCTGCCCCGCCGACGCGATCTACGTCGAGGGCGCCGACAACACCGAGGACGCCCGGTACTCGCCGGGCGAGCGGTACGCCGCCGTCTACCAGATCAACTACCTGCGCTGCATCTTCTGCGGCCTGTGCATCGAGGCCTGCCCGACCCGCTCGCTCACCATGACCAACGAGTACGAGCTGGCCGACGACAGCCGCGAGGACCTCATCTTCACCAAGACCCAGCTGCTCGCGCCGCTGCTGCCCGGCATGGAGCAGCCGCCCCACCCGATGCGCCTGGGCACCACCGATACCGACTACTACGTCGGTGTCGGCGGCGGCACCAACGGCTCCGGCGACGCGGCCGACAGCACGTCGGCGAAGGTGGAGCGATGAGCGCCCCGGCCGAGCTGACGACGGTGCTCGCGGCCACCTCGACCGGCGAGGCGATCACCTTCTGGGTGCTCGCCCCGCTGGCCACGATCGCCGCCGTGATGATGGTGCTGAGCAGGAGCGCCGTGCACGCCGCGCTGTTCCTGGCCGGCGTGATGCTGAGCCTGGCCGGGCTGTACGCCGCCCAGGACGCGCCGTTCCTGGCCGCCGTGCAGGTGATCGTCTACACCGGCGCGATCCTCATGCTGTTCCTGTTCGTGCTCATGCTGGTCGGCGTCGACTCGAGCGACTCGCTCGTCGAGACGCTGCGCGGCCAGCGCGTCGCGGCGTTCATCGTCGGGCTGGGCTTCGCCGCCCTGCTGATGGGGACCATCGCCAGCGCGGTCGTCGAGAGCGACGGCAGCGTCACCTCGGTCGGGCTCGACGAGGTCAACGCCGAGGGCAACGTCGTCGGGATCGCCCGGCTGCTGTTCACCGACTACCTGTTCGCCTTCGAGATCACCAGTGCGCTGCTGATCACCGCCGCTCTGGGCGCGATGGTGCTCGCCCACAAGGAGCGCACCGTCCCGCGCGCGACCCAGCGCCAGCTGGCCCGCGCCCGGTTCATGCAGGGCGGCACGCCCATCGCGCCCCCCGGCCCGGGTGTGTTCGCCGGCCGCAACTCCACGGCCACCCCGGCCCTGCTGCCGGACGGCTCGGACGCCGAGAGCAGCGTCAGCACCGTCCTGCGGGCGCAGACCTACGAGCCCCCGACCGAGGGGCCGTCGGCCGTCCGGGGTGCGATCACGCACACCGAGACCGACGCAGAGGACGGCCACCGGTGAACGAGTCCTACTACCTGCTCCTCGCGGCGCTGCTGTTCACGATCGGCGGGCTCGGCGTGCTGCTGCGCCGCAACGCCATCCTCGTGTTCATGAGCGTCGAGCTGATGCTCAACAGCGTGAACCTCACGCTCGTGACGTTCAGCCGCACCACCGGCACGCTCGACGGCCAGGTCATGGCGTTCTTCGTCATGGTCGTGGCCGCCGCCGAGGTCGTGGTCGGCCTCGCGATCATCATGAGCATCTTCCGCAGCCGGCGCTCGGCCTCGGTCGACGACGCCAACCTGCTGAAGTACTAGCCACCTCCCACGCACCGCGCGGCCGCTGACCCCGCCGCCACCAACAGACGAGGACCGAGACCGTGCTGCCCACGCCCCGATGCGGAGCGACCACGTGAGCGAGCTGCTGCTCCTCGCCACGGAGGCGCCCGCGGGTGAGCGCCTGCCGGTCGGCGACTACCTCGCCGCCACCGGGACGCTCGACCTGCTCTGGCTGCTGGTGGCGTTCCCGCTGCTCGGCGCGGCCGTCCTGCTGCTCGGCGGCCGGCGCAGCGACAGGTGGGGCCCGTACCTCGCCATTGGCATGTGCGGCGCTGCCTTCCTGTACGGCGTCGCCGCCTTCGCCTCACTGGTGGGCCTCGACGAGCGCACCGCCCAGCGCGACCTGTTCACCTGGATCTCGGTCGGCGGGCTGCAGATCGACTTCGGCCTGCTTCTCGACCCGCTGTCGGCGACGTTCGTGCTGCTCATCACCGGCGTCGGCTTCCTCATCCACGTGTACTCGCTGGGCTACATGGCGCACGACCCGCGCCGCCGGCTGTTCTTCGGCTACCTGAACCTGTTCGTCGCCGCGATGCTCGTGCTGGTCCTGTCCGACAGCTACCTCGGGCTGTTCCTGGGCTGGGAGGGCGTGGGCCTGGCCTCGTACCTGCTCATCTCGTTCTGGTTCTACGTCCCCGAGTACGCCACGGCGGCGAAGAAGGCGTTCATCGCGAACCGCATCGGCGACGTCGGCCTGCTCATCGCGATCTTCCTCATGTTCACGGCGCTCGGCACCACGAGCTTCGAGGGCGTGTTCCCGCAGGCCGAGATGCTCGCGGCCGGCACCGCCACCGCGATCGGCCTCATGCTGCTGCTCGGCGCCTGCGGCAAGTCCGGGCAGTTCCCGCTGCACACCTGGCTGCCCGACGCCATGGCCGGCCCGACGCCGGTCTCGGCGCTGATCCACGCCGCGACGATGGTCACCGCCGGCGTCTACCTGATCGCCCGCTCGCTCCCGCTGTACGAGGTGAGTGAGACCGCGCGCCTGGTCGTCGGCATCATCGGCCTGGTCACGCTGGTCATCGGCGCGGTCATCGGCTGCGCCTACGACGACATCAAGAAGGTCCTGGCCTACTCGACCGTCAGCCAGATCGGCTACATGTTCCTCGCGGTCGCCATCCCCGGCGCCGCCGCGGTCGCGATCCTGCACCTGCTGACCCACGGCTTCTTCAAGGCCTGCATGTTCCTGTCGGCCGGGTCGGTGATGCATGGGATGAACGACCAGGTCGACATGCGCCGCTTCGGCGGGCTGCGGACCAAGCTGCCGGTCACCTTCGCCTGCATGACCGCCGGCTACCTGGCGATCATCGGCTTCCCGCTGTTCGCCGGCTTCTTCTCCAAGGACCTCATCATCGAGGCCGCCCTGGACCAGGGCGGCGTGCGCGGCTGGCTGATGGGCGGAACCGCGATCGTCATCGCCGGCGTCACCGCGTTCTACATGACCCGGATGATGGTCATGACCTTCTTCGGCCCGGCCCGCTGGACCGAGGGGCAGCACCCGCACGAGAGCCCGGCCGTGATGACCGTGCCGATGATCGTGCTGGCGGTCGGCTCGGTCATCAGCGGCTTCGTGCTGGTGCACGTCACCCCGCTCACCGACTTCCTGGTGCCGGTCCTGGGCTCCGAGGAGGCCGACCACGCGCTCGAGCCGATCGTCGTGACGATCATCGTGACGGCCGTCAGCGGGCTCGGCGTGGCGCTGGCGTGGGTGCAGTACGGCCGCAAGCCGGTGCCGACGACCGCCCCGGTCGCCGTCGGCCCGCTGACGCTGGCCGCGCGCAACAACCTGTACTTCGACTCCCTCAACGAGGGTGTCCTCATGCGCCCGGGCCAGTACCTGACCCGCGCGCTCGTGTTCGTGGACAACCGCGGCATCGACGGCGCGGTCGCCGGTCTGGCCGCGGGTGTCGGCGGTGG
The DNA here is from genome assembly GCA_025966005.1 of Frankiales bacterium. GTDB lineage: Bacteria > Actinomycetota > Actinomycetes > Mycobacteriales > SCTD01 > SCTD01. The sequence continues at coordinate 5,857 of JAOPVV010000291.1, read as the reverse complement.
CTCGGGTCGTCTGCGTCGTGTGCAGAACGGCTTCGTCCGGTCCTACGCCCTGTCGATGTTCGGAGGAGCTGCACTCGTGGTCGCCGCCCTGCTCGTGGCTCGGGTCGCCTGATGGCCGACCTGCCCTGGCTGACCGTCCTGGGGATCGTCCCGCTGGTCGGCGCCGTCCTCGTCACGCTGGTGCCCGCCGGTCGTGAGGTCCTCGCCAAGCAGATCGCGCTGCTGACCTCGCTGGTCGTGCTCGCCGGCACCGTCGTCATGTGCGCGGCCTTCGAGCCGGACGGAGACCGCTTCCAGTTCGTCCAGGCCTACGACTGGATCCCCGCCTTCGGCGTGCAGTACGCGGTGGGCGTCGACGGCATCGCGCTGGTGCTCGTCGCGCTGATCGCCGTGCTCGTCCCCGTCGTGGTCCTGTCGAGCTGGTACGAGGCCGACCCACGCGCCGAGCGCCTCCCGGCCGAGGTCGGCGCCTCCGCGACGACCGTCGCCGGCTCGGCGTCCGCAGGCTCGACGTCCGCCGCCGTCACCGGTGCGGGCGCCACCTCGACCCGGGTGGGGGGCGGCACCGCCGTCCTCGACGCCCCGGCTCCGCCGCCGCCCGCGTCGGCCGGTCCTCCCGCGAAGCGCTCGGTGAAGACCTTCTTCGCGCTGCTGCTGGTCCTCGAGACGATGTTGATCGGCGTCTTCGCGGCGTCCGACGTCTTCCTGTTCTACGTCTTCTTCGAGGCGATGCTCATCCCGACGTACTTCCTCATCGGCAGCTACGGCGGCCCGCGCCGCTCGTACGCCGCGATGAAGTTCCTGCTGTTCAGCCTGGTCGGCGGGCTGCTCATGCTCGCGGCCGTCATCGGGCTCTACGTCGTCAGCGCCAGCCAGGGCGAGGGCACGTTCGCCTTCGAGCAGCTGGTCGGGCTCGAGATGAGCAAGGGCGTGGAGATCGCGCTGTTCAGCGGCTTCTTCATCGCCTTCGCCATCAAGGCCCCGCTCTGGCCTTTCCACACCTGGCTGCCCGACGCCGGTGCCGAGGCTCCTGTCGGCGGCGCCGTGCTGCTCGTCGGCGTGCTCGACAAGGTCGGCACCTTCGGCTTCCTGCGCTACTGCCTGCCGCTGTTCCCGGAGGCCTCGCGCATCCTGGGCCCGTACGTCATCGCGCTGTGCGTGATCGGCATCCTGTACGGCGCGCTGGTCGCGATGGGCCAGAAGGACCTCAAGCGGCTGGTGTCCTACACCTCGGTCGCCCACTTCGGGTTCATCGGCCTCGGCATCTTCGCCTTCACCACGCAGAGCCAGACCGGCGCGGTGCTCTACATGGTCAACCACGGCCTCTCGACCGGAGCGCTGTTCCTGGTCGTCGGCTTCCTCATCCACCGCGGCGGCAGCCGGCTGATCCCGGACTACTCCGGGGTCGCCCGCAGCGCACCGCTGCTGGCGGGCTGCTTCCTGCTCGCCGGCCTGTCGTCGCTGGCGCTGCCCGGCCTGTCGACGTTCGTCAGCGAGTTCCTGGTGCTGATCGGCACCTACACGCGCTACCCGGTCGCTGCCGTCCTGGCCGCGCTCGGGGTCATCCTGGCGGCGCTCTACATCCTGCTGACCTACCAGCGCACGATGCAGGGCGAGCTGCGGATGCCGGCGGTCGTCGGCGGGGTCATGCGCGACCTCAAGCTCCGCGAGGTCATGGCCGTCGCCCCGCTGCTGGCCCTGATGGTGTTCCTCGGCTTCTACCCGACGCCGCTGACCGACGTCATCAACCCGGCGGTCGAGGCGACGATGCAGGACGCCGGCTTCACCGACCCGGCCCCCACTCAGGGCGACGGCGCCGTCGTCGGAAGCGAGTAGACGTCCCATGCCCCTCGACATCCCGTCCCCCGAGGTCGCCTACGGGCCGATCTCCCCGATGCTGCTCGTCTTCGGCGCCGCACTGCTCGGCGTGCTGGTCGAGGCGTTCGCGCCGGCGGCCAAGCGCCGGGTGCTGCAGATCGTCGTCAGCGCGCTCGGCCTGGTCGGCGCGCTCGTCGCGACCGCTCTGCTCGCCGGCACCGAGGAGCTGGTGTTCAACGACGCGATCGCCGTCGACGGACCGACCCTGTTCCTACAGGGCACGCTCGCGGTGCTCGGCCTGGCCGGCGTCTTCCTGCTGAGCGAGCAGTCGCTCGACAGCTCCGGTGGCGCCGTGGTCTCCAAGGCCGCCGTCCTGCCCGGCTCCCGCGAGGACGTCGCGCTCGCCGAGGACACCCGGATCCAGACCGAGGTCTACCCGCTGGCGCTGTTCAGCCTCGGCGGGATGATGCTGTTCCCGGCGTCGAACAACCTCATCCTCATGTTCATCGCGCTCGAGGTGCTGTCGCTGCCGCTGTACCTGATGGCCGGCCTGGCCCGTCGTCGCCGCCTGCTCTCGCAGGAGGCGGCGGTCAAGTACTTCCTGCTCGGCGCGTTCGCGTCCGCGTTCTTCCTGTACGGCGTGGCACTGCTCTACGGCTACGCCGGCAGTGTCGACCTCGGCGACGTCTTCGACGCCACCGGCACCGCCCAGAGCAACGAGGCGCTGCTGTTCGTCGGGCTGGCCATGCTCGCGGTCGGCCTGCTGTTCAAGGTCGGCGCGGTGCCGTTTCAGGCCTGGACGCCGGACGTCTACCAGGGCGCGCCCACGCCGGTCACCGCCCTCATGGCGGCCTGCACGAAGATCGCCGCGTTCGGTGCGCTGCTGCGCGTGCTGTACGTCGGCTTCGGCCGCACCGAGTGGGACTGGCGCCCGATGCTGTGGGCCGTCGCCATCCTCACGATGGTCATCGGCGCCGTGCTGGCGGTCACGCAGACCGACGTCAAGCGGATGCTGGCGTACTCCTCGGTGGCCCACACCGGGTTCATCCTCATCGGCGTCATCGCGCTCTCGCCCGACGGCCTGTCCGGGACGCTGTTCTACCTGCTGGCCTACGGCTTCACGACGATGGCCTCCTTCGCGGTCGTCACGCTGGTGCGCGACGCCAGCGGCGAGGCGACCCACCTGGCGCAGTGGGCGGGGCTCGGCAGGAAGAGCCCGCTGGTCGCCGGGACGTTCGCGTTCTTCCTGTTCGCCCTGGCCGGCATCCCGCTGACCAGCGGCTTCATGGCCAAGTTCGCGGTCTTCAGCGCCGGTGTCGACGAGGGCGCCACGGCGCTGGTCGTCGTCGGTGTGGTCACCAGCGCCGTCACGGCGTTCTTCTACGCCCGCGTCGTCGTGCTGATGTTCTTCACCGACGCGCCGGCCGACGGCGGTCCGACCGTCGCGGTCCCGAGCGGGTTCACCGCTGCGACCATCGCGCTGGGCCTGGCCGTCACGGTCGTGCTCGGCGTGCTCCCGCAGCCGGTGCTCGACCTCGCCGAGCGCGCCTCGCAGTTCGCCTCCTGATGGCCACCTCGTTCGGCGCCTCCTCCTCGGGGCAGGTGCTCGAGGCGGCCGACCCCGCGCTCGCGGCGGCGGTGGCGTCGGGCCTGGCCGAGGTCGAGCAGCGGCTGCGCGAGGTCGTCGCGGCGTCCAACCCGATGCTCGACCTCGCCGCTCGCCACCTCGTCGAGGCGGGCGGCAAGCGGGTGCGCCCGCTGCTCGCGCTGCTCGCCGCGCAGCTGGGCGACCCGTCGGCCGAGGGCGTCGTCGACGCTGCGGTCGTCGTCGAGCTGACCCACCTCGCGACGCTCTACCACGACGACGTCATGGACGAGGCCGACGTCCGCCGGGGCGCCGAGTCGGCCAACAGCCGCTGGACCAACACCGTCGCGATCCTCACCGGCGACTACCTTTTCGCGCGGGCGTCCGACCTCACGGCGAGCCTGGGGACCGAGGCGACCCACCTGCAGTCGCGCACGTTCGCGCGGCTCGTCGAGGGCCAGATCAGCGAGACCGCCGGCCCGGTCCACGGCCAGGACCCGGTGCAGCACCACCTGCAGGTGATCGCCGACAAGACCGCCTCGCTCATCGCCACCTCCGCCCGGCTCGGCGCGCTGACGGCGGGCGCGCCGGCGGACCAGGTCGAGGCCGTCGCCCGCTTCGGCGAGGTGTTCGGCACGGCCTTCCAGCTCTCGGACGACCTCATCGACGTGCTGTCGGACACCGACGCGTCCGGCAAGACCCCGGGCACCGACCTGCGCGAGGGCATCCGCACCCTGCCGGTGCTGCTGGTGCTCGCCTCCGACGGGGCCGACTCCCGGCTGCGGGTGCTGCTCACCGGCGACCTCACCGACGACTCCCTGCTGGCCGAGGCCCTCGGTCTGCTGCGCGCCCACCCGGCGATGGCCGCCGCCCGCGAGCGGCTCGGCAGCTACGTCGACCAGGCCCGTGCCGTCGCCGCGGAGCTCCCCGCGGGCCCCGTGCAGGACTCCCTGCGCTCGCTCGCCGACTTCGTGCTGGCGCGCACCGGCTGACGTCCGTGACTAGCCCCGCGCAGCCCGCGCTGGTCCTCACGGGCGCCCGCTCCTACCGCCTGACCGTCCTCAACGTCGGGCTCGCCTGCTGCGCCGTCGAGGCCGTCGTCGCCGCCCTGGGCGGCAGCGCGGTGCCCGGCACGCTCCCGCTCGCCGACCCGTCCGAGCCGGTCGACGTCCTGCTCGTCTCGGGCACGGTCACCGACCGGCTCGCGCCGCTGGTGCGGCGCCTCTACGACTCGCTGCCGGGCCCGGTGCGGGTCGTGTCGTTCGGCGCCTGCGCCAACAGCGGCGGGCCGTACTGGGACTCCTACTCGGTGACGAACGGCGTCCACCTGGTCGTGCCCGTGGACGTCTGGGTCCCCGGCTGTCCGCCCCGCCCGGAGGCGCTGCTCGCGGCGCTCGGCGACCTGGCGGCCGCGCCCGCGGACCGGCCGCTGCAGGAGCCGGTGTCGGCGCGGGTCACCGGCCCGTCGGACCTGCGGGCCAGGGCGCTCCCGGACGGTGCAGGGTGACGCCGCTGGCCGAGCTGCTGCCGTACGCGACCGTGACGACCGCCTACGCCGTCACCACCGCCGACGTGCCACGGGAGTCCTGGGTCGCCGCCGTCACCGCGGTGCGCGACGATGGTGCGTCCTTCCTCGACCTGCTGACGGCGGTCGACCAGTCACCCGGCGGCTTCGACGTCGTCGTGCGGCTGTGGTCGGTGGGGGAGCGGTACGCCGTGCACGTCCGCACCACCTGCCCCCGCGACGACGCGCGGGTGCCCACGCTGACGGCGGTGTTCGCCGGCGCCGCCTGGCACGAGCGGGAGCTCGCCGAGATGTACGGCGTCGCGTTCGACGGGCACGACGACCCGGCGCCGCTGCTGCTGCCGCCCGGTGGGGTGGTGCAGGGGGGCGTGATGCACCCGCTGCGCAAGGAGCACGTGCTCGCCGCCCGGGTCGAGCAGCCGTGGCCGGGCTCGGTCGACCCGGCCGACAGCGGGGAGGGGGGCCGGCCGAGCAAGCGCCGGCTGCTGCCCCCGGGTGCGACGTGAGCGGCGCCTCGTGACGGGCCCGCCGCCGCGCAGCCGCGGCACGATCGGGCTGCTCGAGGAGAACTGCACGGTGTGCATGCTGTGCGCCCGCGAGTGCCCCGACTGGTGCCTGGTCGTCGAGGGCCACACCGAGGTCGCCCCGCCGGTCCGGGAGGGCGGACGCCCCCGCACCAGGCACGTGCTCGACCGCTTCGCCATCGACTGGTCGCTGTGCCTCTACTGCGGCATCTGCGTGGAGGTCTGCCCCTTCGACGCGCTGTTCTGGGCCCCGTCGCTGGTCGACGCCGAGCCCGTCCGCGAGGCGCTGGTGCAGGAGCGCGACGCGCTGCGCGCCTGGCTGCGCGACGTCCCGCCGCCGCCCGCCCTCGACGCGTCGGCCGAGCCGTCCGAGGAGGTCGTGGCCGCCCGCCGCCTCGACGCGGT
>JAOPVV010000281.1 GCA_025966005.1 Frankiales bacterium | reverse complement strand
CGAAAGCGTGTGAGGGGGCAACTCCTCCGTGGGTTCAAATCCCACCGCCACCGCCAGCACGACGACGCTCCCCGTCACCTCGCCCCCCGTGGCAAGGCGGCGGGGAGTACTCGTTCCACGGACCGGTGGCCGTCCCGGGCCGCTCACCTCACCCGACAGGTAGGGTCGGGCTGCCCGGGCCGCCAGCGCCCGGTCGTCCTCTCGCGCCCGCCGGCGCGTCCTGCGGCCCTCGTCGCGCCCCGACCGGACAGGCCCGTGTGACCTCCCTCGACCCGTCGCCCGTCGGCCTGCGCCGGCCCGTGTGGGCGGCCGACCCGAAGGTGCTGCGGACCGAGGTCCTCGCGGGCCTGGTCGTCGCGCTCGCCCTGGTCCCCGAGGCGATCTCGTTCTCGATCCTGGCGGGTGTCGACCCGCGGGTCGGGCTGTTCGCGTCGTTCACGATGGCCGTGACCATCGCGTTCACGGGGGGCCGGCCGGCGATGATCTCCGCAGCGACCGGCGCGGTCGCCCTCGTCGTCGCACCGCTCGTCACGCAGCACGGCCTCGGCCACCTCGTCGCTGCGGTCGTCCTCGGCGGGCTGATGCAGATCGCGCTGGCGCTGCTCGGCGTCGCGAGGCTGATGCGCTTCCTGCCCCGCAGCGTGATGGTCGGGTTCGTCAACGCCCTGGCCGTCCTGATCTTCGCGGCCCAGCTGCCTCACCTGGTCGGCGTGACCTGGGTCGTCTACCCGCTCGTCCTGCTGGGCCTGGTGATCATCTACGGCCTCCCGCGGGTCACGGGCGCGGTGCCGTCGCCGCTGGTCGCGATCGTCGTGCTGACGACGCTGACGGTCGCCGCCGCCGTCGCCGTCCCGACGGTCGGCGACGAAGGCGAGCTCCCCGACAGCCTGCCGCAGTTCGGGCTGCCCGACGTCCCCTTCAGCCTCGAGACGCTGCGGATCATCGCGCCGTACGCGCTGGCGCTCGCGCTCGTGGGGCTGATCGAGTCGCTGATGACCGCGAAGCTCGTCGACGACATCACGGACACCCGCTCCGACAAGACCCGTGAGTCCTGGGGCCAGGGCGTCGCGAACGTCGTCACCGGCTTCTTCGGCGGCATGGGCGGCTGCGCCATGATCGGGCAGACGATGATCAACGTGAAGCAGTCCGGCGCGCGTACCCGCCTGAGCACGTTCCTCGCCGGCGTCTTCCTGCTCGTGCTCGTCGTCGTGCTCGGCGACGTCGTCGCGCTCATCCCGATGGCGGCGCTCGTCGCCGTGATGGTCCTCGTCGCCGTGAGCACCTTCGACTGGCACAGCGTCGCGCCGGCCACCCTCCGGCGGATGCCCAGGAGCGAGACCGCCGTGATGGTCGTGACCGTCGCCGTGGTCGTCGCGACGCACGACCTCGCGTACGGCGTGGGCGCCGGTGTGCTCACCGCGATGGTGCTGTTCGCGCGCCGGGTGGCGCACCTTGTGGAGGTCACCAGCGTGACGAGCCCGGACGGGACGGAGGTGGTCTACGCGGTCGCGGGCCAGGTCTTCTTCGCCTCCAGCAACGACCTCGTCCACCAGTTCGACTACGCCCACGACCCGGACAGCGTCGTCATCGACATGGCTGCCGCGCACGTCTGGGACGCCAGCAGCGTCGCCGCGCTCGACGCCGTCACCACCAGGTACGAGCGGCGGGGCAAGACCGTGCGGATCGTCGGGATGAACGCGCACAGCGCGGCGATGCACGGCCGGCTGGCCGGCCAGCTCGGCGGTCACTGACGGCCCCTGTGACGAGGACCCGCGGCCGGCTCTCAGGAGGAGGCGATCCCGAAGTCGTGGATCTTGCGGTAGATGGTGGCACGCGACATGCCGAGGGCGCGCGCGGCCTGGGCCTTGTTGCCGCCGGCGTCCTTCAGCCCCCCGACGATCGCGTCCCGCTCGAGCGACTCCATGGTGCTCAGGCGGCGCCTGCTGAGCGACTGCAGCTCGGGAGGGAGGTCCGCGGCCAGGATCGAGCCCGTCCGCCGGTGCCGCAGGACCTGCCGCAGCACCTCCAGGACCTGCTGGGCGTTGCCCGGCCAGGGTGAGCGCATCAGCACCTGCATCGCCTCCGAGGAGCAGGTGAGCTGGCCGTTCACGCCCAGCCGCTGGAGCAGGAACGCCACGAGCGGCGGGACGTCCTCCACGTGGTGTCGCAGCGGAGGCACCTGCACGCTGCTCGGGAACAGCCGCAGGAGCGGGATCAGGTCCGGTCGGGGAGGCCCGTCCTGCACGGCGATCGCCACCCATGCCCCCTGCCGGCGCGCCGCCTCCTCCAGCGACTCCGTCAGCAGGCGCAGGCTCGCCGGTGGCAGTGGCTCGAGGTGCCTCAGGACGATGGTGCCGTCCTGCTCGGCCAGGGTGCGGCGGGCCTCCCTCAGCCACTGCGGGCCGCAGCCGGGGCGCGCCTCGGCGCCGTCGACGACGCTGAAGTGCGCGCCGGGGTCCTGACGCTGGTGGACCGCCCTGATCAGGGCGAGCTTGCCGACGCCCGGCTCGCCCTCGACCGCCACCCAGCCGCCGGAACGGTGGATGCTCTCGATCTCGGCGCACGCGCGCCTCCACAGCGAGCCCGAGCCGATCAGCCCCGGCAGGAGCATGGGCTGCGTCGCCCGCGGCGCCGGGTGGTCCTCGCTGGACATGACCCGGACGTCCACGACGCCACCGGCCAACCGGCCGTCCCCGTGCACGGGCCGGGTGTGCAGCCGCACCCGCATGCCCGAGGGCAGGTCGAGGGTCGACGACGTGAGCTTCTGCGCAAGGGCTTCCGCTGCGTGCTGCAGCAACGAGCTCTGGTCGCCGGTGTCGAGGGTGTTGCGGGCGGTGACGTTCATCATCACGACGTCGTTGTTCAACGCGAACACCATGCCGGAGCTGTGCTTGCAGGCTCGCAGGTAGGCGTGCAGGAGCTCGATCTCACGCATGCCCGTCTCTGCCAGCAGCGCCTGCCGGATCTGCTCCGCCGTCGTCTTCGCCAGCGCGACGAGCAGCGGGCCGGCGTCCTTGCGCCAGCAGGTCAGGTCCAGCACCCCGACGGTCTTGCCCGAGACGGGGTGCCGCACAGGGACGCCCGCGCAGGCCAGCTGCTCGAGGTTCTCGGCGTAGTGCTCGTGTCCGAACACGTGCATCGCCCGGCCGGCCTCGAGCGCCGTGCCGATGCCGTTCGTGCCGACGACGGCCTCGGCGTAGCTGAACCCGGGCGCCAGGTGCACCCGGTCCAGCTGGCGCTCCAGTGCGGCGTCGGCGGTCAGCCGACTCAGCACGACACCGGTCGCGTCGGTGAGCACGATGCTGACCGGCTGACCGTCCAGCTGGTCGCGCAGGCTGCGCAGCACGGGTTCCGCGCTCCGGGTCAGCGGGGTGTCCAGGTCGGGGTCGCGCACGTACACCAGGTCGAGCCGGTCTGCCGCGACGTTCGAGTCGCGCGAGCGCCACCAGGAGGCCAGGATCGCCTGCCGGACGCCCTCGGGCTGGAGCGGGTCGACCGTCAGGAAGCGCTGGCGGGCCTGCGCGAGCAGGTTCCCGTCCCGGCGCCTCGGCTCGACGGCCAACGGTTGCCCCCCGCGTCCTGCTGCGGCACGTGCCCGAACTGCCGTGAGTGCGGCAGGTCACAACGTAGCCAGGTTCCCCGGGGTCCGGGGTGTCTCAGATTGACACACCGCCGGCCGTGGAGGTCGGGGTACGACATGCCCCCGTGGGTGACGGCCGCAGGCCGCCGTCCGCTCGAGGTGGAGGTGGCCGTGCCCGACGACGAGACCTACAACCCGTGGAGCGTCGTCCACCTGGTGTTCCACCACCTCGTCGACGAGGGTCTGCACCCGGTGCTCGGCAGCACCGGCGACCCGGGAGCCCCTGCCGCGGCACTGCTGCGGGCGCTGGGCGTCCAACCGTCGTTCGAGGGCAACCGCCAGGTCTCCCGGGACGTCAAGGACGAGCTGGCCAGCCTGCGCGCCGCCGTCCTCGAGGAGTGAGCCGGGCCACCTCTGCTGTCTCAGAGTGAGACCGCCGGACCATCGGCCGCGCAGTGTGCTTCCGCCACGAACGCGCCTCCCACCCCGACCCGGAAGGACAGCCCATGACCCGCCAGAGCGTGGCCGCGGCTCACCAGAAGATCCAGGAGCTCGCCTGGGAGCCGCTGTACCACGAACCGGTCTCCCAGTACGGCACCGACTACACGTTCGCGAAGGCCAAGAAGAAGGACCCGCTCAAGCAGGTCCTGCGCTCCTACTTCCCGATGCAGGAGGAGAAGGACAGCCGCGTCTACGGCGCTGCCGACGGCGCCATCCGCGGCAACATGTTCCGCCAGGTGCAGGAGCGCTGGCTGGAGTGGCAGAAGCTCTTCCTGTCGATCATCCCGCTGCCGGAGATCTCCGCGGCCCGGGCGATGCCGCTGCTGTTCAACAACGTGCCGAACCCCGAGCTGCACAACGGCCAGGCGATCCAGATGATCGACGAGGTCCGGCACTCGACGATCCAGCAGAACCTCAAGCGCCTGTACATGAACAACTACATCGACCCCGCCGGGTTCAACAGCAGCCTGAAGAACTTCCAGAACGACTACTGCGGCACGATCGGCCGGCAGTTCGCCGAGGGCTTCATCACCGGTGACGCGATCACCGCGG
>JAOPVV010000266.1 GCA_025966005.1 Frankiales bacterium | reverse complement strand
CCGAGCCGTCCGAGGAGGTCGTGGCCGCCCGCCGCCTCGACGCGGTGGCGGCCCAGCGCGCCCAGCGCTGACCCACCCACCCCCACCCCCCCTACCCCGCGCGAACCGGTCGCCCGGGACGCTCTGGCGAACGGTTCGAGCGGGGTGGTGGGGTCCTAGCGGTAGTTGGTGAACTGCAGGGCGAAGTCGAAGTCGTGGCCCTTGAGCATCGCGATGACGGCCTGCAGGTCGTCCTTCTTCTTGGCCGAGACGCGCAGCTGGTCGCCCTGCACCTGCGGCTGGACCCCCTTGGGGCCCTCCTCGCGGATGACCTTCGCGACCTTCTTGGCGTTCTCCATCGAGATGCCCTCGCTGACGGTGGCCGTCAGCCGGTACTCCTTGCCCGACTGCTCCGGCTCGCCGGCCTCGAGCGTCTTGAGCGAGATCTGGCGCTTGACCAGCTTCTCCTTGAACACGTCGAGCAGGGCGGCGCAGCGCTCCTCGGCGCCGGCCTTGATGACGACGGACTCGCCGGACCACTCGATGGAGGCGCCGGTGCCCTTGAAGTCGTAGCGCGTCGCGGCCTCCTTGGCGGTCTGGTTCAGCGCGTTGTCGACCTCCTGGCGGTCGACCTTGCTCACGATGTCGAACGACGGGTCTGCCACGGCTGTGCTCCTCGAGATCGGGTTCGGCTATCCTCGCTGACGCACGAGGCGGGTTGCCCGAGCGGTCAAAGGGAGCAGACTGTAAATCTGCCGGCTCAGCCTACGAAGGTTCGAACCCTTCACCCGCCACAGCGCGTCACGACGGCCCCTGACCCCTGGTCAGGGGCCGTCGTGCTGGACGGGCCCGAGGTCCTGCCCCAGGGCGCCCGCCATCCGGCGGTGGGTCGCAGCCTCGTCGTCGCGTCCCTGCCGCTCGAGGGTGCGCGCGAGCGCCAGCCGGGCCCAGCCGTCGTCGGGCCGGCGCTCGACCAGGGTGCGCAGGGCCCGCTCGGCCGGCGCGAGCTGGGCGGCCGCGAACAGCGACCGGGCGTGCAGCTCGAGGGCGGCGGTGCTCTCGGGGGCCGCCTCGACGACGGGCGCGACGAGCCGCGCGGCCTCGGCCGGCTGGCCCGCGTCGAAGAACAGCTCCGCCTGGCGGAACAGCTCGTAGACCTCGTCCTCGCTCGCCATGCCCGCCTCCTGGGTCCCTGCGGCCGTCCTCCGGGACAACCGCCGTCGCGGGCGGGCTCTTCCGGGCCGGCGACCGGCCCTCTCCCGCCGGCGAGGACATCAGGTAGGGTGACCGCTGCTTCGCCGCCCCCTTAGCTCAGTCGGCAGAGCGTCTCCATGGTAAGGAGAAGGTCTACGGTTCGATTCCGTAAGGGGGCTCCACCCCACCCGTCCGCGGGTGGGTCTTCCGGCGGTGTAGCTCAGTTGGTAGAGCAAGCGACTCATAATCGCTGTGTCACCGGTTCAAGTCCGGTCATCGCTACGACCGGCCCCGGCCACACCGGGTAGTCTTGGTGCTTCCGCACCGCCCGATCCAGAGAGCAGGCACTCCCGCATGGCAGCCACCGACGTCCGCCCGAAGATCACGATGGCGTGCCAGGAGTGCAAGAACCGGAACTACATCACCAAGAAGAACCGGCGCAACGACCCCGACCGGCTCGACCTGAAGAAGTTCTGCCCCACCTGCCGCACGCACACCGGGCACCGCGAGACGCGCTAGTCGCGCCCAGCGCTGCACGACCAGGCCGGTCCCCCTCGGGGCCGGCCTTCGTCGTGGCCGGGCTAGGTTCACGGCGTCCACACACGCTGCGGCGACCACGCAGCACCCGGAGGCAGGGGGCCACCCGCAGTGCCCGTCAACCGAGACTTCATCGGCCGGCAGTACCCGGCCTCGACCACCTACCAGGTGGGACGCGAGCACGTCCGCAGCTTCGCCCGGGCGATCGGCGATACGAACCCCGCGTCCCACGACGTCGAGGCGGCCCGCGCGCTGGGTCACCCGGACGTCGTGGCTCCTCCGACCTTCCTGACGGTCGTCAACTTCAGCTTCGCCACCGAGGGTCCGGTGGCCGACCCGGCGCTCGGGCTCGACTACTCGATGGTCGTGCACGGCGAGCAGTCCTTCGAGCTGCACCGTCCGGTGCACGCCGGCGACGAGCTCTCCAGCGTCCAGAGCATCACCGACATCAGGGACGCCGGCCGCAACGAGCTGGTCGTGACGACCACGGAGATCGCCGACGCCGCCGGCGGGCGCGTCGCCACCCTGCGCTCCACCCTCGTCAGCCGCGGCACCGCCGCACCCCGCGCCGCCGCCGTCCCCGAGGAGTCCTGATGGTCCAGGCCGACGTCGGCACCGTGCTGCCCGCCCGCACCTTCCCGATCACGCGCGCCGACCTCGTGCGGTACTGCGGCGCGAGCGGTGATCTCAACGTCATCCACTGGAACCAGCGCGTCGCCCAGGCCGTCGGCCTGACCGACGTGATCGCCCACGGCATGCTCACGATGGCGCTGGCCGGGACGCTGGTCACCGACTGGGCGGGCGACCCGGGGGCGGTCGAGTCCTTCACCGTGCGCTTCAGCCGTCCCGTGGTCGTGCCGGACGACGACGCGGGCGCCTCGCTGCTGGTCAGCGGCGTGGTCGAGGAGGTCCGCGAGGACGGCCGTGCGGTCGTCGCGCTCACCTCGACGGTCGACGGCGCCAAGGTGCTCATGGCCGCGAGGGCGGTCGTCCGGCTGTCCTGACGCCGTGGGCGGGCCGCCCGACTGACAGGATCGGCGCATGAGCTCCGCCCCTGTCGACCCGCCCGTCCTCGACGGCCGCACCGCCCGCGGCCTGCGGACCCGCCGCGCGGTGGTCGACGCCCTGCTGGCCCTGCAGGAGGAGGGCGACCTGACGCCCACGGCGCAGCGGGTGGCCGAACGCGCCGGGGTGGCGCTGCGCACGGTCTTCGGCCACTTCTCCGACATGGAGACGCTGTGGGCCGAGGCCGGTGCCCGTGAGCTCGAGAAGCTCGTGTCGCTGGCCGGCCCGGTCGACCCGGCGCTGCCGCTGGCGGAGCGCACCGCGGCGTTCTGCGCCTCCCGGGCCCGCGTGCTCGAGGCGCTGCTGCCCGTGATGCGGGCGGCGCGGCTGCGCGAGCACGCGTCGCCGGCGCTGACCGACAACCGCCGACTGTTCATCGAGGCGGGTGACGAGCAGGTGCGCCGGGTGTTCGCCCCCGAGCTCGCCGCGCTCGGCGCCGACGCCGCCACGACCCTGCACGCCCTGTACGTCGTGGCCGCCGCGGCCGGCTGGGAGGGGCTGCGCGTCGACCGCGGCCTGGACGTCGCGGCCGCGACGGAGGTGCTCAGGCGTACGGTCACCCGTCTCGTCGATCCCACTGGAGGACCTCTGTGACGTCGATCCCCTCGACGCTGTCGCCATCGACCCTGGCGCGACGGGCCGAGCAGTCGCTGGAGCGGCTGGGCGACCACCCGAGCCTGTTCTTCGAAGGGACCTGGCAGTCCTCGTACGAGCTGGCTGCCCGTGCCCGACGCGCGGCGGCCGGCTTCGTGGCCCTCGGGGTGCGTCCCGGCGACCGGGTCGTGCTGTTCGCCGCGAACTGCCCCGAGGTGGGCATCACCTACTCGGCGCTGTGGCGCGCGGGAGCAGTCGCCACGCCCGTGCTGTTCCTGCTCACCGAGGACGAGCTGCGCCACGTCCTGTCCGACTCCGGCGCCGTCGCGGTCGTCACGACGCCGGAGTTCCTGCCCAAGATCCTCAGCGTGGCCGGTGGCCGGCCGGTCGTGGTGGTGGGAGGCGAGGCCGCGGCGGGCGTGACGACCTTCGCCGAGCTCGAGGGCGGCGACGAGCTGTCCATCGTCGACCGGCGACCTGACGACCTGGCCGCGCTGCTCTACACCGGCGGCACGACCGGACGCAGCAAGGGCGTCGCGCTCACCCACGCCGGGCTCGACACCTCCGGCGCAGCCGCCGACGCGGTCGCCCGGCGCGACAGCCCGACGACCGGGCTGCTCCCGCTCCCGCTCGCGCACGCCTACGGGCTGATGGTGTCGGTCGCCGCGCTGCACGCCGAGCATCCGGGCCGCAGCGTGCTCATGCGCTGGTTCGACCCGGCCGGCTTCCTCGGCCTCGTCGTCGAGCACGGCGTCCAGCAGGCGGCGCTGGTGCCGTCGATGATCCAGGCGCTGCTCACCCAGCCGCTCGAGGAGCTCGACCTGTCGACGCTCGAGCGGATCAGCAGCGGCGGCGCCCCGCTGGCCGTCGAGGTCGCCCACGAGCTGGAGCGCCGGATCCCTACGGTCGAGGTCCGTGAGGGCTACGGCTGCACCGAGACCAGCGCCCTGATCAGCGCCCAGCCGCTCGACGGCCGCCGCCTCGGCTCGGTCGGCAAGCCGGTGCCCGGGGTCGAGGTCCGCATCACCGGTCCGGACGGCGAGAGCCTGCCGGCGGGGCAGGACGGCGAGATCTGCGTGCGCGGGCCGGTCCTGATGGTCGGCTACTGGCAGTCGCCCGAGGCGACGGCGGAGGCCGTCCGCGACGGCTGGCTGCACACCGGTGACGTCGGCCGCCTCGACGAGGACGGCTTCCTCTACGTCGTCGACCGGATCAAGGACCTCATCATCCGCAACGGGTTCAACGTCTACCCGCGCGACGTCGAGGACGTGCTGCTCGCGCACCCCGACGTCACCGCCGCCGCGGTGGTCGGCCGTCCCGACCCGAAGGTGGGCGAGGAGGTCGTCGCGTTCGTCTCGGTGACGCCGGGCTCGACGCTCACGCCCGACCAGCTGGTCGCCTTCACCAAGCAGCACGTCAGCGCCGCGAAGTACCCGCGCGAGGTGCGGATCGTCGACAGCATCCCGCTGACCAGCGTCCTCAAGACCGACCGCAAGGCACTGCGCGTCCAGGTGCGCAGCGAGGTGTGAGCGCGACCATGCGGGCCGCCCGCTTCGACGGGACCTCGCTCACGGTCCAGGACGTGCCGGTCCCGGTGCCCGGGCCGTCCGAGGTGCTCGTCAAGGTGGAGGCCTGCGGGATCTGCCTGTCGGACGTCCACCTGCTCGACGGCACGCTGCCGCTGCTGCTGCCGGCCGTCACCCCCGGCCACGAGGCCGCGGGCACGATCGAGCGGGTCGGCGCCGAGGTGCCCGTCTGGGCGCCCGGTGACCGCGTGGTCATGGCCGGCGGACGGGTCTGCGGCCGCTGCCGGACCTGCGTGCGCGGCCGGTTCGAGGAGTGCGAGGCCTTCGAGATCATGGGCTTCGCCTTCGACGGGGCGTGGGCGCAGTACGTCGCCGTGCCCTACACCGGGCTGGCATCGGTGCCCGACGGCATCCCGATCGAGCAGGCGGCGGTACTGGCCGACGCCGTCTCCACGCCGTACGCGGCGCTGACCGACCGGGCCGGCCTCAAGCCCGGCGAGTCCGTCGGGCTGTGGGGGATCGGCGGCCTCGGCGTGCACGCCGTGCAGGTCGCCCGGCTGGTCGGCGCTGCACCGATCCTCGCCTTCGACCCGCTCGAGAGCGCCCGCGAGCGCGCCCTCGCCCTCGGCGCCGACGTCGCCCTGGACCCGACGGACGGCGACGTCGTCGAGCGGGTCCGCGAGCTGACCGGCGGCCGGATGCTCGACGTCGCCGTCGACCTCGTCGGCTCCAACCGCGTGCTCGCCCAGGCGGCGTCGTGCCTGGGCCGGTTCGGGCGCTGCGTGATGGTCGGGCTCTCGCTCGACCCCGTCGAGCTGGGTCCGGGGCTGTTCTTCGGGCTGCAGTCGCAGTCGCTGCTGGGGCACCTGGGCTACAGCAAGCGGCACCTCGACGAGCTGGTCGACCTCGTGCGCCTCGGCCGGCTGGACGTCTCGGGCTCGGTCAGCGCGCTGATGCCGCTGGAGGAGGTCGCCACGGGCGTCGAGCAGCTGACCAGCAAGACGGGCAACCCGGTCCGGCTGGTCGTCCAGCCCTGGGCCTGAGGGACGGCGTCAGCGACCAGCGCGCAGCAGGGCGCCGGCCAGCACGTTCGCGACGCCCTGCAGGAAGTGGGCGTCCGCCGGACCGGGGGAGGCGGTGAGGCCGTGCGCGGCGAGCAGTCCGAGCGGGCCGCCCGGCGCCTGCAGCCGGGCCTCGAGCGGCGGCGGGCCGTCCGCGAGATCGGAAGAGCG
>JAOPVV010000224.1 GCA_025966005.1 Frankiales bacterium | reverse complement strand
GGTGCCGAAGTCGCGCATCACCGCGGGGACGTCGGTCAGCAGGAGCATCCGGTCGGCGCCCATTGTCACAGCGATCGCGGCTGCGGTGAGGTCCTTGTCCACGACCGCCTCGACGCCGGTGAGCCGTCCGGTGCTGTCCTGGACGACGGGGACGCCGCCACCGCCGCCGCAGATGACCAGGGTGCCGGCATCGAGCAGCAGCCGGATCGCGCCCTCCTCGACGACCCGGCGCGGCTCCGGCGAGGCGACGACCCGCCGCCACCCGGCGCCGTCTGCAGCGATCCGCCATCCCCGGTCGGCGGCCAGCCGGCGCGCGTCCGGGCGGCTGTAGACGGCGCCGATGAACTTGGTGGGTGTGATGAACGCCGGATCAGCCGCATCCACGACGGTCTGGGTGATGACCGTGGCCACGGGGTGGCCGACGCCGGCGTTCCGGAGTTCCTGGGCCAGCCAGTAGCCGATCATGCCCTGGGTCTGCGCGCCGAGAGCGTCGAGCGGGTAGGGCGCGGACAGCGAGGGATCGGCGTCGGACTCCAGCGCCAGCAACCCGATCTGGGGTCCGTTGCCGTGGCAGACGATGAGCTGGTGCTCCGCGGCCAGTGGGGCCAGTGCGGCCGCCGCTGCCTGGATGTGGTGCCGCTGGATGACGGCGTCGGGCTTCTCGCGCCGCTGGAGCAGGGCGTTGCCGCCCAGCGCGACCATGATCCGCACGGTCAGCCCATCCCGCGCACGAGCACGGCCTTGATGGTGTGCAGCCGGTTCTCGGCCTGGTCGAACACGATGGAGGCGGCGGACTCGAAGACACCGTCGCTCACCTCGGCGCCGGTCAGGCCGAACTGCCGCTGCACGCGGGCCCCGAGGTCGGTGTCGGCGTTGTGGACGGCCGGCAGGCAGTGCATGAACATGGTCTCCGGTCTGCCCGAGGCCGCCATGAGCTCCTCGGTCACCCGGTACGGGAGCAGCTGCGGGACACGACTTGCCCATCGGTCGTCGGACTCCCCCATGCTGACCCAGACGTCGGTGTAGAGGAAGTGCGCGCCCCGTACCGCCCGGTGCACGTCATCGGTGACCAGGATCCGTGCTCCACTGGCGGCGGCGAGTGCCTGGGCCGCGTCGATGACGTCGGCCGGCGGCTGCAGCTCGGCCGGTGCGGCGATGCGGACGTCCATCCCGAGGAGCGCGCCGGTGACCAGCAGGGAGCGGGCCACGTTGTTGCGGCCGTCGCCGAGGTAGCAGTAGCTGATGTCCTCCGGCGGGCCGTCGTGGTGCTCGCGCATGGTGAGGACGTCGGCGAGCATCTGGGTGGGGTGCCACTGGGTGGTGAGCCCGTTGAAGACCGGGACCCCGGCGGCGTCGGCCAGCTGCTCGACCGTCGTCTGGTCGAAGCCGCGGAACTCGATGGCGTCGAACATCCGCCCGAGCACCCGGGCGGTGTCGGGGATGGACTCCTCGGTGCCGATGTGCGAGCCGTCCGGACCGAGGTAGGTCACGTGGGCACCCTGCTGGTGGGCGGCGACCTCGAACGCGCAGCGGGTGCGGGTGGAGGCCTTCTCGAAGATCAGCGCGACGTTCTTCCCGACGAGTCTGCGTCGCTCGTTCCCGGCTGCCTTGGCCGCCTTCAGCCGGCGGGCCGAGTCGAGCAGTTCCTCGAACTGGGCCTTGGTCAGGTCCAGCTCCTTGAGCAGCGAGCCGGGGTGCCGGGTGGTGCTCAGCAGCGCGGTCATCTCAGATGCCGTCACGCTGGATGGGGCAGGTCATGCAGCGGGAGCCGCCGCGTCCGCGGCCGAGCTCGCTGCCGGGGATGGCCAGCACCTCGATG
Organism: Frankiales bacterium; assembly: GCA_025966005.1. GTDB lineage: Bacteria > Actinomycetota > Actinomycetes > Mycobacteriales > SCTD01 > SCTD01. The sequence continues at coordinate 1,874 of JAOPVV010000224.1, read as the reverse complement.
CCGTTCTTGGCCAGCATGGTGTTGGTGACGACGTTGCGCTCGTAGCCGACGACGAGGCCCGGTGCGACGGTGAGGAAGTTGTTGGCGTCGTCCCACTGCTCGCGCTCGGCGGCGCGGGTGTCCTCGTCGGCGACCAGGACCCGGATCTGCTCCACCCCGAGCGCGTCGGCGATGGTGGCGAACAGGTCGTCGCGGCGTTCCACGTGCAGGCCACCGGTGTCGGTGTGGACGACCTCCTCGGCATCCACCGGGGTGATCACCCACGTACCGAGGCCACCGATGTCGAGGTAGGGATAGCCCACGAAGGTGTCGACGTCCACCATCGTGAACAAGGTGTCCAGGTGCATGAAGGCGTGCGACTGGGGCAGCTCGACGGCGATGACCTTCGTCGCCTGCCCGCTGCGGAACAGCTCCTTCGCGAGGATCTCCACCCCCATCGGAGTGCTCCGCTCCCCCATGCCGATCAGGACGACGCCGCGGCCCAGGACGTGGATGTCGCCGCCCTCGAGCGTGGCCGGCTGGTGGTTCTGGTCGTCGTCGCCGTAGTAGGTCGGAAAGCTCGCCTCGGCGAAGAGCGGATGGAAGCGGTAGACCGCGCGGCTGTGCAGCGACTCGCGTTGCCGCGCCGCCTTGGCCATCGGGTTGATCGTCACGCCGCCGTAGACCCAGGCCGAGTTGTCCCGCTGGAACAGGGTGTTCGGCAGCGGTGCCAGGACGAAGTCGTCCAGGCCGAGGGTCTGCCAGCGCAGGCTGCGGACCGACAGCGGGGACAGGTCCGCCCGGGTGACGCCGCCGATCAGCAGTTCGGCCAGGTCCGATCCGTCGGCGTCCTGGGCGAGCTTGCGGAGCGGGCCGGCCAGGGTCGGTCCGACGAGCTCGGGCGTGCAGATGCGGTCCAGGACGAAGGAGCGGGCCTCCGGGAGGTCCAGGGTCTCGGCCAGCAGGTCGCCGAACAGGTGCACCTGCACGCCGTGTTCGCGCAGGGTGCCCGCGAACACGTCGTGCTCCTCGCGGGCCTTGGCGGCCCACAACACGTCGTCGAACAAGAGCTCGTCGCAGTTGCTGGGAGTGAGCCGGGCGAGCTCCAGACCGGGACGGTGGATGACCGCCTGCCGCAGCTGTCCTACTTCTGAGTTCACACCGAGTGAACGGGTCATGGTGATGCCCATCTGTCGTGGAGATCTGGATCAGGGAACGCGGGTGGGTGCCGGCTCGGGAGCTGTCTGCTCGACGGGCTCAGGCACCTGTCCGAGCCGTTCCCGGCGCGCTTTGACGAAGGCGTAGATCGGAAGGCCGAGCAGCAGGAAGAACATCGCCTGGTACACCGAGGCATAGCCGGCGGTGAACGTCACCCACAGCGAGAACAGCACGCTGGCGCCGGCGATCGCCACGTCGCGCGCCAGCGCCCAGCCGTTGACCACCCGGCGTCGCGACACCAGGTAGGCCAGCTGCGCGCAGGCGGAGAACAGGTACGGGATGGCGACGGTGACCACGGACAGGTTGACCAGATACGTGAAGACGGTGAGGCCGGTGCGGCCGCTGTAGGCGAACGCCATCAGCGCGGACGCGATGGCGGTGGAGACGAGGATGCCGAACCAGGGTGTGCCGTTCTTGAACGTCTTGGCGAACTGCGCGACGAACAACCCGTCCCTGGCGGCTGCGAACGGCATCTCAGCGGTCACCAGGGTCCAGCCGTTGAGCGCACCGAGACCGGAGACGACCGCCGTCGCGGCCACCACCTTCCCCACCCATGCCGCATCGCCGAACATCGCCTCGAAGGCGTCGACGAAGGGCGCGCCGTTGTCGACCAGGGAACTGTGGGACACCAGGCCCATGACCACGGCCGTGACCGCGAGGTAGAGCAGGGCGCTCGC
>JAOPVV010000212.1 GCA_025966005.1 Frankiales bacterium | reverse complement strand
CGGCGCGCCGTGCCGCGCGACGGCCTCACCGACCGGTGGGTACCCGGCCTCGGTGACGTGTGCGAGCCCGGCGAGCGCCACCCGCTCCGCGAGGCCGTCGGAGCTCGGGCCGGTCATGCGGCGGCGGCGCTGGCCGTGCGGCCGAGCCGGAAGCCGAGTGCGTGCCCGACGTGCTCGGGCCCGGGCACCGCGGCGCCCCCGAGGTCGGCGAGGGTCCACGCGAGCCGCAGGACGCGGCCGAAGCCGCGCGCGGTGAGCAGTCCGAGCTCCATCGCCCGCTCGGCCTCGTGCGCGGCGGGACGCGACACCGGCCAGCGGCGACGCAGCTCGACCGCGGGCACCTGCCCGTTGGTGCGCCAGGGCGTGCCGGCGTACCGCTCGCCGGCTGCGCCGCGGGCGGCCAGTACGCGTGCGGCGACGACCGCGCTGGACTCCCCTGCGCCTCCCTCGGCCAGCAGCTCGGCGCGCGTGATCCGCGGGACCTCGACGTGCATGTCGACCCGGTCCAGCAGCGGGCCGGACAGCCGGGCCAGGTAGCGGCGCCGGACGTCCGGTGGGCAGGCGCAGTCCTCGGGCTTGGCGCAGGGGCAGTAGTTGGCGGCCAGCAGCAGCTGGAAGGCCGCGGGGTAGACCGCGGTGCCGCCGACGCGGGTGATCGACAGGCGACCGCTCTCGAGCGGCTGCCGCAGCGCGTCGAGCACGCCGGCGGCGAACTCGGGCGCCTCGTCGAGGAAGAGCACGCCGCGGTGCGCGAGGGAGGCGGCCCCGGGCCGGGCGACGCCGCTGCCCCCGCCGACGACGGAGGCGACCGTCGCGGTGTGGTGGGGGTCCTGGAACGGCGCCCGCACCACGAGCGGCTGATCGGCCGGCAGCGTGCCGGCGACGGAGTGGACGGCGGTGACCTCGAGCGCCTCCTCCAGGCAGAGCGGCGGCAGGATCCCCGGCAGCCGCTCGGCGAGCATCGTCTTGCCGCTGCCCGGCGGGCCGAGCAGCAGCACGTGATGGCCTCCGGCGGCGGCCACCTCGACCGCCGTCCGGCCGTCGGCCTGGCCCGCGACGTCGAGATGGTCGAGCCCAGGACCTTCGGGCGGCGGGGGCGGGAGGGGCGGCGGCGTCTCGTCGTAGTCCTCGCCGGTGAGCAGCGCGACGAGGTCCCGCAGGCTGCCGACGCCGCGCGCGGAGACGCCGGGCAGCAGCCGGGCCTCGGCCAGGTTCTCCAGCGGGACGACGACGCGCTCCACGCCGGCGCGCAGCGCCGTCAGCACCGCGGGCAGGACCCCGCGCACGGACCGCACCCGGCCGTCGAGCCCGAGCTCGCCGACCAGGACGCGTCCGAGCAGCGCGTCGGCCGGCACGGCGCCGTTGGCGGCCAGCACCGAGGCGGCCAGCGCCAGGTCGAACCCGCTCCCCCGCTTGGGCAGCGCCGCGGGCGAGAGCGCGAGCGTGATCCGCATCTGGGGCCAGCTCTGCCCGCTGTTGACGACCGCGGCGCGCACCCGGTCGCGGGCCTCCGCCAGCGCAGCGTCGGGCAGGCCGATGACCGTCAGTCCGGGCAGCCCCTGCGCGAGGTCGGCCTCGACCTCGACGAGGTGGCCGTCGAGCCCCACCAGACCCACCGCGAACGCGCGGGCGAGGGGCATCAGAACGCCCCGCGCAGGTGGGTGACGACGGGCGCGTACCCGCGTCGGCGCACGATGCTGACGACGTCGAAGCGCAGGCCCGGCGTACCGCGAGGCCGGCACTCGACCAGCCACCGGCACGCGACCTGGCGGACCTTCGCGGCCTTCTTGCGACCGACCGCCTCCGAGGGCTCGCCGAAGCCGGTGCCGGAGCGGGTCTTGACCTCGACGAAGACGATCGTGCCGTCGGGCTCGCGCGCGACGAGGTCGAGCTCGCCCTCGCGGCAGCGCCAGTTCCGGTCGAGCACGACCATCCCGACGGCGAGCAGGTGCTGCTCCGCCACGTCCTCGCCGTACTGCCCGAGCGCCTGCGTCGCCGTCTGCTCCATGCCGACGACCGTGCTGCGCGCCGGGAGGCCTCACCAGGCCCCGGCACGCATCTGTGGACTACTCGGCGTCGGGCATCCGGACGCCGGTGACGATGGCGTGGTCCTCGCTGGTACCGGGCGCCGGCCCGTCACCGGTCGCGGGGGACGGCCCGGTGTCGCCGTGCCTGCTCGACAGCGGCTCGCGTGCGCCCGGGCCCTGCGGGGCCATCCGGGAGGCGCCGGCCACGACATCGGTGTCGACCGCCTCGCCCGCCGGGACCTCGCCCAGCGAGCCGGGCGTCCGCGAGGCGGTCCCGCTCGTCTGCGACTCCGGCTGCAGCGGCCCCGTGGAAGCGCCCGTGCTGGTCTGCGTGTCGATCACCGGGCGCTGGTCGTCGACGTCAGAGCCCGGACCGGACAGGCGCTGGGGCGGGCTGCCCGCCGTCGCGGGCGACAGCGCGCCGCCGGCCGCCGGGTGGGAGGGCGCCTGTGGATCGGCCGACCCGACGCTCATCTGGTCCAGGGTCGGCAGGTCCACGGCCGGCTCCGGGTGGTCGGGCGTCGGCGACATCGGCTCGGTCCTGCCCTGGTTGGTGTCGGGACTGCCCTGCCCGCTGGGCTCGGTGCGGTCGTCGAGCGTCACCGGGCCGTCGCCCTCCGGCTGGCTCGCCGCGCCGGGCTCGTGCTTGCCGTGCTTGAAGATCCCCATGCCTGGAGCTCTACCCGCCGAACGACGCACGACCCCCGGGAAGCTCGAGGTCGGGCTTCTCGAGCCTCTCGACGTTGACGTCCTTGAAGGTCAGCACCCGCACGGACTTGACGAAGCGCGCCGGCCGGTACATGTCCCACACCCAGGCGTCGGTGAGCGTCAGCTCGAACCAGACCTCGCCGTCGGAGGTGCGGGGCTGCACGTCGACGGCGTTCGCGAGGTAGAAGCGACGCTCGGTCTCGACGACGTAGTCGAACTGCCGGACGATGTCGCGGTACTCCCGGTAGAGCTGCAGTTCCATCTCGGTCTCGTACTTCTCGAGGTCCTCTGCGCTCACGCCGTCACCGCCATGTGCCCATCCAACCCCAGCTCGCCGTGCCGGCGCGTCTGCGACGCGACGGCACGGCGCGTCTGCGACGCGACGCTGGCCCGCACGTTCACGTAGGAGAACCGGTGCTCCGGGCACGGGCCGTGCTCGGTCAGGGCCGACGTGTGCTCGGGAGTGATGTAGCCCTTGTGCCGGGCGAAGTCGTACGCCGGCCAGCGCTCGTGCAGGTCGACCATCAGCCGGTCCCGGGTGACCTTCGCCAGGACCGACGCCGCCGCGACGCAGGCCGCCACCCGGTCGCCCTTCCAGACCGCGAGCGAGGGCGCGGGCATGCCGCCGATCGCGAAGCCGTCGGTGAGGACGTACGAGGGGCACGGGTCGAGCCGGGCGACCGCCTGGCGCATCGCCCGGACGTTCATGACGTGCAGCCCCTGGGCGTCGACCACGCTGGAGGGCACGACGACGACCGACCAGGCCAGCGCCCGGGACCGCACCTCGTCGTAGGCCGCCTTGCGCGCGGCGGCGGTCAGCAGCTTGGAGTCGGCCAGGCCGGGGACCTCGCCGCGGCGTCCGGTCGGCAG
>JAOPVV010000190.1 GCA_025966005.1 Frankiales bacterium | reverse complement strand
ATCGGCGCGGTGCCGCTGCGCAGCGAGGTGCGGGCGGCGGTGCCGGCGAAGGGGCCGAGGTCGGCGGCGGCGGTCATGCGGCCACCCGGACCTTCTCGCAGGCGCGCAGGCGGACGGAGGCGGCTCGCGGGTTGGCCTCGACCTCGGCGGCGGAGGCCTTCTGGGCCCCCTGCACGAGCAGGCGGAGCTCGGGAACGGCACCCTCGGGCACGAACGGGAGGTCCACCGGGACGGTGGACGCCGAGCGGGCGACGAGCAGGGACTTCACGATCTTGTCCTCGAGCGACTGGTAGGAGAGGACGACCATCCGGCCGCCCGTGCACAGGGTGTCCAACGCGGACGGGATCGCGCGTCGCAACACGCCGAGCTCGTCGTTCACTTCGATCCGCAACGCCTGGAACGTCCGTTTCGCGGGATGGCCGCCGGTGCGGCGGGTGGCGGCGGGGATGGACTCGCGCACGAGCTCGGCGAGCCGGGCCGTCCCGGTGAAGGGCTCCCTGGCCCGCTCCCGCACGATCGCGTCGGCGATCCGTGAGGCGAAGCGCTCCTCGCCGTAGGTCTTGAGCACCCGGGCGAGCGACTTGCCGTCGTAGCCGTTGACGACGTCGGCGGCCGTCGCGCCGCGGGTGGGGTCCATCCGCATGTCCAGCGGCGCGTCCTGGGCGTAGGCGAACCCGCGGTCGGCCTCGTCGAGCTGCAGCGAGCTGACACCGAGGTCGAACAGGATCCCCTGGACGCAGTCGATGCCCAGGTCGGCCAGGACGTCGGGCAGCTCGTCGTAGACGGCGTGCACGAGCGTGGTCCGCGCGGAGCCCCCGGGAGTGAGGAACCGCGCGAGGCGCTCGCCGCTGCGGCGCAGGGCCTCCGGGTCGCGGTCCAGACCCACGAGGCGGACGTCGGGCAGCGCCTCGAGCAGCGCCTCGGCGTGGCCGCCCATCCCGAGGGTGCAGTCGACGACCACCGCGCCGGGCGCGGTCAGGGCAGGGGCGAGCAGGGTGACGCAGCGCTCGAGCAGCACCGGGACGTGGGCGGGAGCGCTCATCGCGGGGAAGCTCAGCTCAGGACGCTGAGCGCGGCCTGCGCGGCCGTGGTGAGCCCGACGGTCACCGCGACGGCGCAGCCGAGCAGCACGAGGCTCTCGCGCAGCTCGGCACCGAGGCCGGGCGCGGGTGGGGGGGTGTGGGAGGCGTCGGTGCGGGTGGTGGTGTCCATGTCGACCTCTCGGACGGGTACGTGCGCTGACCACCCGGGGCTCGCGGACCTCGGGAGGGTGGATCGGGGGGCGGGACGTGCGGGTGGCCCTTGCGCCAGGTCCCCGCCCGCTCCCCCGCCTGGCGCCGGGGAAGGTGCGCCAGGTGGTGGAGCGGTCGGAGACCTCGTGCAAGGCCCGTTGCGCAGGCTCCCGCTAGGCGGGGGCCTCTTCGAGCTCGGCGTACGCCTGCTCCTGCTCCGCCTCGTAGGCGCGCCAGGTCTCGGCGTCCCAGATCTCGAGGTGGTCGTTCACGCCGGTGACCACGCAGTCGCGCGTGAGCCCGGCGTACGCCCGCAGTCCGGGCGGGACGGTCACGCGCCCGGTGCGGTCGGGCACCTCGTCGAAGGCCGAGGAGAACAGCAGCCGCTGGGCGTCGCGGTCCTTCTTGTTCAAGGGGGCGTGCTGGGCCTTCGCCTTCTCCGAGAAGTCGGCAGCGGTGAAGACGAACAGGCACCGCTCCTGACCCTTGGTGATCACGACGCCCTCCGCCAGCTGGTCCCTGAACTTCGCCGGCAGGATCAGCCGGCCCTTGTCGTCGAGGCGGGGCGAGTGGGTCCCGAGGAACACGAGACCTGCCTCTCCCTCGCCGTGCGTCTGGTCGCGGTCGCCCTCTCGCTCCCGCATCCCCCACGCTACTCCACTTTCCCCCATCGTCAACGACCAGCGCGGCCTTGAGCCGTGTTCTGTCAGAGGTCTGTGCAGGTCAGGACCGGTGGCGCGGAGTGGGGGGCTCGCGGGCCGGCCTGACCGCCGGAACCGGGACGGGACGCCGGTCGTCGGACGTGTCTGACAGGTGACCGCTCGTGCAGGGCTGCCGTCTCGGCCACCGGGTGCCAGACTCGACGGGGCCAGACCCGTTCGCGGCGCTCGCGCCCCCGTCCCAGGAGGACCCCACGGTGGTACGCCGCCCCCGTTCGATCGCCGGCCCCGCGGGTCTCGAGGACCTGCAGGAGTCCTCCGGGCGCATCCGCGCCAACATCGAGCAGGTGATCGAGGGCAAGCCCGAGGTGGTCCGCCTCTCCCTGGTCGTGCTGCTGGCCGAGGGCCACCTGCTCATCGAGGACGTCCCCGGCGTCGGCAAGACGATGCTGGCCAAGGCGCTGGCCCGGTCCATCGACTGCTCGGTGCGGCGCATCCAGTTCACGCCCGACCTGCTGCCGAGCGACGTCACCGGCGTGTCGATCTTCGACCAGGAGGCGCGCGAGTTCGAGTTCAAGCCCGGCGCGGTCTTCGCCAACCTCGTCGTCGGCGACGAGATCAACCGCGCCTCGCCGAAGACCCAGTCGGCGCTGCTCGAGGCGATGGAGGAGAGGCAGGTCTCCGTCGACGGCGTGACCTACGTGCTCGAGACGCCGTTCATGGTCATCGCGACGCAGAACCCGATCGAGATGGAGGGCACCTACCCGCTGCCCGAGGCCCAGCGCGACCGCTTCACCGCGCGCGTGTCGATGGGCTACCCGTCGGGGGCCGCCGAGCTCGAGATGCTCGAGACGCACGGCTCGACCGAGCCGATCGACGACCTCGAGCCGGTCGCCGACGCCCTCGAGGTCCGCAAGCTCATCGAGGTCGTGCGCGGGATCCACGTGTCGACCGAGGTGAAGCAGTACGTCGTCGACCTGCTCACCGCGACCCGCACCTCCCCCGAGCTGCGGCTGGGGGCGTCCCCCCGCTCGGGCCTGCAGCTCGTGCGCGCCGCCCGCGCGTCCGCCGCGCTCGACGGGCGCGACTACGTGCTGCCCGACGACGTCCAGGACCTCGCGGTCTCCGTGCTCGCCCACCGCCTGCTCCCGACCGCCGAGGCGCAGGTCTCGCGGCGCACGACCGAGGACGTCGTGCGCGACGTCGTCGAGCGCACCCCGCTGGCCGCACCCGCCTCGGCGGCGCGCCGCCGGTGAGCGTCAGCGGCGCGCGGGCCGGGCTCGCGGGGCTCACGACCCGCGGACGGTGCCTGCTGACCGCCGGCGTCGCCCTGGTCGTCTGCTCGGTGGTCCTCGGTCAGCGCGACCTGCTGCGGGCGGCCGTGTTCCTCGTCGCGCTGCCGATCGCCGCCGTGGCGATCGTCGCCCGCACCCGCTACCGGCTGGCCTGCGCCCGCCACCTCGACCCGCCGCGCGTCGAGGCGGGCCACCCCTCCACCGTCCGGCTGCGCCTGGACAACGTGTCGCGGCTGCCCAGCGGCGTGCTGCTCATGGAGGACGCGCTGCCGTACGTCCTCGGCGGGCGACCCCGGTTCGTGCTCGACCGGGTCGAGCCGCAGGGCGTGCGCGACGTGTCCTACCCGGTGCGCTCGGAGGTCCGCGGCCGCTTCCGCGTCGGCCCGCTGTCGGTGCGCCTGACCGACCCGTTCGGGTTGTGCGAGCTGACCCGGTCGTTCGCGAGCACCGACGACCTCGTCGTCACGCCCGTCGTCAGCCCGCTGCCCGGCGTGCGGCTCGGCGGGGACTGGGCCGGTGGTGGCGACGCCGCCTCGCGCTCCGTCGCCACCAGCGGCACCGACGACGCCGCCACCCGCGAGTACCGCTACGGCGACGACCTGCGCAAGGTCCACTGGCGCTCGACGGCCCGCGTCGGCGAGCTGATGGTGCGCCGCGAGGAGCAGCCCTTCCAGAGCCGGGCGACCCTGCTGCTCGACGGCCGCCGCACCGCCCACCGCGGCGACGGACCGGGCTCGTCGTTCGAGTGGGCGGTCAGCGCCGTCGCCTCGGTCGGCGTGTCGCTCGCCCGCTCGGGCTTCGCGCTGTCGTTGCTGCGCGACACCGGCGAGGCGCTCACGCCCCCCGGCCTGCCGCTGGCCGAGGGGGTGCTGCTGGACGCGCTCGCGACCGTCGAGCACTCCGCGGTCCCCTCCCTCGACGGTGCCGCGGTCCGCCTGCGCGCCGGCGGCCTCGGGGGCGTGCTGGTCGCCGTGCTGGGGGTGATCGACCTGACCGAGGCCGAGCAGCTGGCCCGGCTGCGCACCGGCACCGCGGTCTGCGTGGCCGTCCTGCTCGACGCCGACGCCTGGGCGCCGGTCAGCCCCCGGGCCAGGGCGCTCGCGGTGGCCGAGCACGAGAGGGTCAGCACGCTGCTGTCGGCAGCCGGCTGGCGGGTCCTGCCCGTCACGCACGGCACGACCCTGGCGTCGGTGTGGCC
>JAOPVV010000117.1 GCA_025966005.1 Frankiales bacterium | reverse complement strand
GGCTCGACGTGGCCGGCGGTCCCGCCACCGGCCAGGACGACGGAGAGCGGCACCGGCTACCGCCGCCCGGCGGGGCGTCGGACCGGGGTCCGCGAGGAGCGGGCTGCCGGGGTCCGCGAGGAGCGGGGCGCCGGGGAGCGGGTGGCTGAACCGCGGGAGTCGCGCGGGCCGGCGACGACGGTGCGCTGGCGGGGCACGGGGACGCCCTCGTTGCGCAGCCGGTCGAGCACGCCCGGGCGGGCGCGAAGCGCGGCCGCGGCGCCGGGCTCCATCCGCGCGAACGACAGCAGCATGCCGATCGCGGCCAGCGTGACCAGCAGCGCCGAGCCGCCGAACGACACGAGCGGCAGCGGGATGCCGGTGATCGGCAGCAGGCCGACGACGGCGCCCATGTTGATGACCGCCTGGCAGCCGAGCCAGGCGGTGACGCCGAACGAGCAGAGCCGGACGAACGGGTCGGTCGCACGCTGGGCGATGCGGATGCCGGAGTAGAGCAGCACCCCGAACAGCACCAGCACGGTCAGCGTCCCGAGCAGGCCGAGCTCCTCGCCGATGATCGCGAAGACGTAGTCGGTGTGCGCCTCGGGCAGGCCACCGGACCACTTCTCCTTGGAGGCGCCGAGACCGCGACCGAAGATGCCGCCGGAGCTCAGCGCGTAGAAGCCCTGCACGGCCTGGTACCCGGTGTTCGCGGCGTCGGCGAACGGGTCGCGGAACGACACCAGCCGGTCCATCGAGTGCGGGCTCGAGACGGCGATCAGCGCGACGCAGCCGAGCAGGAACGCGCACAGCGCCCCGAACATGCGCAGCGGGGTGCCGACGACGTACAGCAGGGCGACGACGATGGACGCGATCGCGACGGAGGTGCCGAGGTCGGGCTGCAGCATCACCAGGCCGAGCACGAGGCCGGCGACCGGGAGCAGCGGGACCAGCAGGTGCTTGCGGTCGCCGAGCAGCTTCTGCTTGCGCACCAGCAGGTCGGCCCCCCACAGGACGACGGCCATCTTGGCGAGCTCGGCCGGCTGCAGGTTGAAGCCCATCGGCAGCGGGATCCAGCTGGTCGCGCCGTTGACCTCGTTGCCGACGAACAGCACCGCGACCAGCAGAGCCAGGGACACCAGCAGGCAGGGGTAGGCGGCCGCGCGGAACGCCCGGACCGGCAGCCGCGACATGATCATCATCAGCGGCACGCCGAAGGCGATGAAGGTCGCCTGCTTGATGCCGGTGGAGAACACCGAGCCGGTCGTGGCGTAGGACCGCAGGCTGCTCGCGGAGAACACCATGACCAGTCCGAGGACGAGCAGCAGCACCGTGCAGCCCAGCAGCAGGTGGTAGCTGGCCAGGGGCCGCGCGAGCAGCGGCGCCCGCGGCTCGTGCCGGGGACGGGGGGTGCGTGGAGCGGGGGTGGCGACGTCGGTCATGCAGCGGTCCGGGAGAGCATGTCGTCAGTGTCGAGGCACCGGCCGCCCTGAGCGGGGAGGCAGGCTCGCGTGTCGCGGTGCCCGAGGTCCCCGTCGGCCTCGGGCACCGCCCGCTCCGAGCCCTGGCGCGTCGTCGTCGCTCCAGGGACCACGCCGCCGGCCTCCGGGGTGCTGCGCTCGGCCGTCCGCCTCCCGCGCGGAACGCTCGGTCCTGTCAGAGGGCCCCGGTAGGTTCGAACTCATGAGCGAGGGCGTGCGGGCTGGGTCGGACGCCCGCCCTGCCGTGCTGACCGGGACGTCGGAGGGGGGCGGGCGCGTGGTCCCGCCGGCGGCCGCCACTCCGGAGAAGCTCGCGGCGCGGGTCGACCCGGCGCTCGACCGGGCCGATCGGGTCCTGTTCACCGTGACGCCGCGCGACGAGCTCGACGGCGCCGCTCGCTGGCAGCGGCTGGCCGACGAGGCCTGGTGCGGCCAGCTCCGCCACGTGGTCGCGAGCACGGTCCGGCTGAGCGGCAGCGACCGCGACTTCGCGGGCGACGAGCTCGCGCTGGCCCTCGGGCTGGCCCCGGCGACCGGCCGTGCGCTGGTCTGGGAGTACGGCTCCATCGCCGCCCTGCCGGGGCTGGTCGAGGCCGTCGAGGTCGGCCGGCTCACCGTGCGCCACGTCCGCGCCTTCATGCGGGCCGTCGACGAGGTGTCGCTGACGCTCGAGCAGCGGCAGGCCGTCGCGCTCATCGCGCTCGCCCGCTACCGCGACCAGACCCCCGGTGAGTGGGCCGACGTGGTCCGCCGGCTCGTCCTCACCGTCGACCCGCAGGCGGCCGCGCGGCGCCGTACCGAGAAGACGGCCGAGCGCAAGGCCCGCTTCTACCCGCAGCCCGACGAGCAGGGTGCGATGTGGCTGCAGGCTCCGGTCGAGCAGGTCGCCCGCGCCGAGGCCCGGCTCGACGCCGAGGCACGACGACTCAAGGCCGCCGGCGACGAGCGCACGACGGAGCAGCTGGTCTGCGACCTGGCCCTGGCACTGCTCGCCGACGGCACGCTGGCCGGTCAGCCGGTGCCCGCCTTCGAGGTCCACGTCGTCGTGCCGCTGGCGACGCTCGAGGGCGGCGACCTCGAGGTCGCCGAGCTCCCCGGCTGGGGACCGGTCCTGCCCAGCACCGCCCGTGAGCTGGCCGAGCAGGCAGAGGCGTTCACGCAGGTCGCCGTCGACGCGAGCGGACACGTCATCGCGGTCGGCGACCGGGTGCGATCGCAGACGCTCACCCGGCTCGGCACCCGCGACGACCACCGCCGCCCGCCCCAGACCGACCGCTCTCAGACCGATCGCTCCCAGCCCGACCGGTTCCTGCGTCACGCCGCGGCCGCCGCGCGACGCCCTCCGGTCGCGCGTGACCTGAGCAGCCGGGGTTACCGGCCCGGCACCCGGCTGGCCCGCCACCTGCAGGCCCGCGACCGGACGTGCGTCTTCCCCGGCTGCCGCCGACGGGCTCAGCGGACCGATCTCGACCACCTCGACCCGTGGCCCCGCGGTCGCACCACCGCCGACAACCTGCAGTGCCGGTGCCGGCACCACCACCGGGCCAAGCACGCGGTCTTCACCGTGCTGCTCGATCCGGACGGCGGCACGGTGTGGATCAGCCGTTCCGGCTGGGCCCTGCGCCGACGACCCCAGGGCTACTGACCCTCCAGCGTCAGCCAGCCCGTCCCCCACCCGCACACCGGCCAGGTCGCCCCCGCGGCCCGGCCCTGAGGCATGCCCTGACGCACCGGCCGGTGCAGCCCGCGCGGTGACGGCCCACCGGTCGCCGTCAGCGGCGAGCTCGAACGCCACACAGTGCCGCTGCCGGCGCGACGGCACCGGCCCCGGCCCCGGCCCCGGACGAGCGGGAGCAGACGAGGGCGGGACGAGCCGAGGACCGCTACCGCCGGTGCCACGGCGCGGGGTCACGCCCGGCCGAGCGGACGACGTCGGCGCCGTCGACCTCGACGTGCAGGGGGCCGCCCGCCAGTCCGCGCGGTGCCCCGTCGGCCCACGATGGACGCAGAGCTCGTCCCCGGCAGCGCTGGCGGCGTCGTAGGCGTCCTGGAGCCCGCGTCCGACGTACGGGTCGGCCGTTCGCAGGCACGTCTGCGCCCGCGAACGGAGGTCGTGCTCGTGCTGCTCGAGCGTCGAGTCACGCGGTCCTGGCGGGCGCAGCTCGTAGGCCCTGTGCGCCCGGTCCAGCTCCTCGCGGACCCACCGGTCAGCCCGGTCCACCTCGCTCATGCGGCGAGGCTCGCACAGCAGGGCCGGCCGTCGCCGTCAGGGGGCGAGGCTCAGGCGGGGTCGGCGCGCACGGAGCGGACGCCCTCGCGGACGGCCTCGGCACCGATGCCGACCGCGCGGGCGAGTGCGGCGGCGCCAAGCAGGGCGTGGAGGTCCTCCACGGTCGTGACCTGCGCGTCGCCCAGCTCGGCCAGCACGGTCGCCTCGCCGGGGACGTCCTCTCCCACGTCCGAGGTGAAGGCGCGGTCGACGAGCAGGTCCTCGACGACGCCGACCTCGCCGGCCCGCGGGGTGCGCAGGACGACGTGCACCGTGCGGTCGGCGAGGTGGACGACCCCCGCCTCGACGTCCAGGCGCGGATGACCCTCGTCGCCGACGACGACGTCGTGCGCGTGGCCGGCCGCGACGAGGACGGCGACGAGCGCGCGGTGCGCCGTGCCGCCCCCGACGGTGAGGACGAGCCTCAGCGCAGGGCCCTCAACGCAGGAACCTCAACGCAGGGGCCCCGTCGCGAGGTACTCGGCGTAGAACACGCCCAGGCCGAAGGCGACCGCGAGCCCGGCGATGATCCAGAACCGGACGATGACGGTGTTCTCGACCCACCCCGCGAGCTCGAAGTGGTGGTGGATCGGCGCCATGTTGAAGACCCGCTTGCGGGTCAGCTTGAACACGCCGATCTGGACGATGACCGAGATCGTCTCGATGACGAACAGCCCGCCGAGCACGACCAGCAGCAGCTCGGTCTGCGTGACGATCGCGATGCCGGCGAACGCGCCGCCGATCGCCAGCGAGCCGGTGTCACCCATGAAGATCTTGGCCGGCGAGGCGTTCCACCACAGGAACCCGAAGCAGGCGCCCATCGCGGCGGCGGCGACCAGCGCGATGTCGAGCGGGTCGCGGGCGGTGTAGCACTGCGCGAGGTCGGGCTGCAGCGCGCACGAGTTGCGGAACTGCCAGAAGCCGATGACGACGTAGGCGGCGAACACCATCAGCGACGAGCCGGCGGCCAGCCCGTCCAGGCCGTCGGTGAGGTTCACCGCGTTGCTCGTCGCCGTGATGATCACGTAGGCGAAGATGACGAAGCCGACCGAGCCGAGGCCAATGGCGGCGTAGTCGCGCACGAACGACAGCTGGGTGGACGCCGGCGTCAGCCCGGAGTCGTTGCGGAACTGCAGCGCGGAGACCGCGAAGCCGACGCCGACGATGAGCTGTCCGAAGAACTTCGACGCGGCGTTCAGACCCAGCGAGCGCTGCTTGCGGATCTTGATGAAGTCGTCGAGGAAGCCCACGAGGCCCAGGCCGACCATGAGCGCCAGCACGAGCAGACCGCTGGCGGTCGGGCCGCGGTTGGGCTGGTTGATGACCAGCAGGTGGGCGACGGCGTAGCCGATGAGCGTCGCGGCGATGATCACCGCGCCGCCCATGGTCGGCGTGCCGCGCTTGGTGGCGTGGCTGCTCGGACCGTCCTCGCGGATCTCCTGGCCGTAGCCGCGCCGCCGGAACAGCCGCACGACGGCGGGGGTGCACAGCAGCGAGACGATCAGGGCCGTCATCGCCGCGACGAGCACGGACCTCACGTGCTGTGCTCCCTGCGCCTCATGCGGACGATCCTGACAGGGGCTCGTCCAGGAGCGCCGCAGCGACGCGCTCCAGACCGGCGCTGCGCGAGGCCTTCACCAGCACGACGTCACCCGGCTCGAGCTCCGCGCGCAGCAGCTCCAGCGCCTCGGCGACGTCGGCGACGTGGATCGACTCCGAGCCCCACGAGCCCTCGAGCACCGCGCCGGCGTGGATGCCGCCGGCCGCCTCGCCGACGACGACGAGCTGGGTGATGTCGAGCCGGACCACGAAGCGGCCGAGGTCCATGTGGGCCTCGCGCGCGTCGTCGCCGAGCTCGGCCATGTGCCCGAGCACCGCGACGGTGCGGCGGGCCTTGCCCCGGCTCATGACGGCAAGGGTCTTGAGCGCCGCGCGCATCGACTCGGGGTTGGCGTTGTAGGCGTCGTTGACGACGGTGACGCCGTCGGCGCGCTCGACGACCTCCATCCGCCAGCGGCTGGTGGGGGTGGCCGTGGACAGCAGCGCGGCGACCCGGTCGACGGGCAGCACCTCGAGCGCGGCAGCGGCGACGGCCAGGGCGTTGGAGGCGCTGTGGGCGCCGCGCAGCTGCAGGTGCACGTCCGCACTGCCGCCAGCGGTCACGAGCCGGAAACGGGGCCGTCCGTCGTCGTCGAGCTCGAGCGCCTCGGCGCGCACGTCGGCGTCCGCGGTGGTGCCGAACGTGACGACCCGGCCGGGGGCCCGTCGCGCCTGCCCCAGCACCAGTCCGTCGTCGGCGTTGAGCACCGCGAGGCCGCTGCCCTGCAGCAGCTCGCCCTTGGCCTGCGCGATCGCCTCGCGTCCGCCGAACTCACCGAGGTGGGCGGTGCCGATGTTGAGCAGCAGCGCGACGTCGGGCTGCACGATGCCGCGCAGGACGTCGATGTGGCCGATCCCGCGGGCGCTGTACTCGAGCACGGCGTACTCGGTCTGCTCGGTACGGCGCAGTGCGGTGAGCGGCAGGCCGACCTCGTTGTTGAAGCTCCCCGGAGGCGACAGCGTCGGACCCGCCTCGGCGAGCACGTGGGCGAGCAGGTCCTTGGTCGACGTCTTCCCGCTGCTGCCCGTGACGCCGAAGGTCAGCGGCGGCTTGCCGCGCAGCCACAGCTCGCGCGCCAGCACCTGCATCGCGGCGAGCGGGTCGTCGACGACGAGGCACGGCACGCCGTCGACCGGACGCGCCGACAGCACCGCGACGGCGCCCTGCTGCACGGCCGCGGCGGCGTGGTCGTGGCCGTCCGAGCGCTCCCCGGGCAGGGCGACGAACAACCCGCCGGGCACGACGAGCCGGCTGTCGACCTCGACGTCGGCCGTCACGAGCTCGGCCGAGGGCACTCCGACGACGGTCGCGCCGGTGAGCGCGGCGACGTCGGCCATGGGGACGGGGATCACGACGCCAGCACCTCTCGCAGGACCTGTCGGTCGTCGAACGGCAGCACGACTCCGCCTGCCTCCTGGCCGCTCTCGTGGCCCTTGCCGGCCACGACCACGGCGTCGCCCGGACCGACGAGGGAGACGGCGTAGGCGATGGCGGCCCGCCGGTCGGGCTCGACGACGGCGCCGGGGTTGCCGGCGGCCATCTCGGCCAGGATCGCCAGCGGGTCCTCGCTGCGCGGGTTGTCGCTGGTGAGCACGGCGACGTCGGCGGCGGTCGTGGCGGCGCCCATCAGCGGCCGCTTGGCCCGGTCGCGGTCACCGCCGCAGCCGAGCACCACGACCACCCGGCCGGGCGTGACCGCGCGGACGGCCTGCAGCAGCAGCGTCACGGCGTCCGGCGTGTGGGCGTAGTCGACGACGGCCAGGAACGGCGCCTCGACCCGCTCCATCCGGCCGGGCACGCCGTCGCAGCCGGCCACGCCGCGGACGGCGTCGTCGACCGGCACCCCCGCCGTGACGAGCATGGCCAGGGCGCCGACGGCGTTCGCGACGTTGAACGAGCCGGGCAGCCGGACCGACGCCGGCGCGTCCACACCCGGCCCGACCAGCCGGAACCCGCTGCCGTCGGGGCGCAGGTCGACCTCGCGGGCCGACCAGTCGGCGTCCTGGCCGTACGTCGTCAGCGGCACGGTGGCCGACCGCAGCAGCCGGCGTCCGGCCGCGTCGTCGACGTTGACCACGCCGCAGCGGCTGCGGCGAGCGGTGAACAGCGAGGCCTTGGCCGCCTCGTACTCCTGCATCGTCGGGTGGAAGTCGAGGTGGTCCTGGGTGAGGTTGGTGAAGCCGGCGACGTCGAACACCACCCCGTCGACCCGGCCGAGCGTCAGCGCGTGGCTGCTGACCTCCATCGCGACGGCCGTCGTGCCGCGCTCGCGCATGACGGCGAGCAGCGCCTGCAGGTCGGGCGCCTCAGGGGTCGTGCGGACGCTCGGCACGACGTCGTCGCCGATCCGGGTCAGGACGGTGCCGAGCAGCCCGGTGCGGTGCCCGGCCGCCCGCAGGCCGGCCTCGAGCAGGAAGGCCGTCGTGGTCTTGCCGTTGGTCCCGGTGACACCCAGCACGAGCATCCCGGCGGCCGGGTCGTCGTGGACCCAGCGGGCGACCTCGCCGAGCACCGCGCGGGCGTCGTCGGCGACCAGGACCGGCAGGCCGGTGGCGGCCGCGCGGACCGCCCCGGCCGGGTCGGTGAGGACGGCCGCCGCACCGAGCGAGGCTGCCTGCGGGGCGAAGTCGGCGCCGTGCGCCCGGGACCCCGGCAACGCCGCGTACAGGTCACCGGGCTGGACGGCACGCGAGTCCAGCGTGCAGCCCGAGACGGTCGTGCCGTCGACGGGAGCGGCCGCCCGGAGCTGCGGAACAGCGCCGATCAGGTCGGCGAGAGCGCGCGGTCGGGGCGCCGGGCGCAGGACCGTGCCGGGGTTCTCAGGCACGTCGGGAAGGCTAGTCGCCGGCCCGGAGCCGCAACC
The DNA here is from genome assembly GCA_025966005.1 of Frankiales bacterium. GTDB lineage: Bacteria > Actinomycetota > Actinomycetes > Mycobacteriales > SCTD01 > SCTD01. The sequence goes on along the minus strand of JAOPVV010000117.1, from coordinate 1,799 downwards.
TGGGGGACGGCGCCCCGGTCGGCGGGACGCCCAGGCTGGTGAGCGCGAAGCCCATGATGTCGCGGAACGGCGGGCCGGCGACCAGGCCGCCGTAGTAGCCGTTCTTGGGCGCCTGGATCGACACCGACACGGCCAGCCGCGGCGCGTCGGCCGGGGCGAAGCCGACGAAGCTGGCGGTGTAGCTGCCGTCGTAGCGGCCGTCGACGACGCGCTGCGCCGTACCGGTCTTGCCGGCGACGCGGTAGCCGTCGATCGCCGCGGTGACCGCGGTGCCGCCCTCGTTGGTGACGCCCTCGAGCATGCCGCGCAGCTGCGTCGCGACGGCGCTGCTGATGATCCGCTGCTGCTTCGGCGCCCGCGCCGGGACGACCTCGCCGTCGGCGTTCGTCGACGACTTGATGACCGTCGGGGTGACCATCACGCCGTCGTTGGCGATGGTGGCGTACACCGACGCCATCTTCACTCCGTTGACGGAGTACCCCTGACCGATCGGGTGCGTGCCGTAGTCGGTGCCGGACCACTCGGTGTCCTCGTCGCGCAGCCGGCCGGTGCCCTCGCCGGGCAGGCCGATGCCGGTCTTCTGGCCGATGCCGAACCGCTCGAGCATGTCGTGCAGCTTGGCGCCACCGATCTTCTGCGCGGCCATGATCGTGCCGACGTTGCTCGACTCGACCAGCACGCCGGTCAGCGTCATCTGCTCGGTCGGGTGGTCGTGCGAGTCCTTGAACGTCTTGTTCGACAGCCGGTAGCGGTCGGGGACGGCCAGCACGCTGTCGGGCGTCATCGCGCCGTCCTCGAGGACGGCGGCGACGGTGATCGCCTTGCCGATGGAGCCGGGCTCGAAGACGTCCGTGACGGCGCGGTTGCCGCGCACGGCGGCGTCGGCCCTGCCGGGCTCGTCGGCGTCGAAGGTCGGCACCGACGCCAGCGCCAGCACCTCGCCGGTGCGCACGTCCATGACGGTGGCGCTGCCGCTCTCGGCGTCCTTCTCCTGGAGCGTCTTCATGAGGACCTGCTGGGCGTACCACTGCAGGTCGCGGTCGAGCGTGAGCTGGATGTCGCGGCCTGGCTTCGGCTCGACGATGGTCGTGGTGCCGCTCGGGATGACGCGTCCGCCGCCGTCGACCTCCGCGACGCGCTCGCCGGGGACGCCGGACAGCACGTCGTCCCACTGCAGCTCCATGCCGCCGGCGCCCCTGCCCTCGACGGTGGTGAAGCCGATGACGTTCGCGGCGACGTCCTTGCCGGGGTGAACGCGCTTGGGCTCGGCGTCGGTGCCGACGCCGACCAGGCCCAGCGCGCGGACCTCGTTGGCGACCTCGGCCTCGAGCCCGCGGGCGAGGTACACAAAGGCCGTGCAGTCCAGGACCCTGTCGGGCGAGCAGGTCTTGCCCTCCCCCGGCACGGTGCGGGTGAGCTTCTCCTCGATCTCGGCGACCGGCAGCGACAGCACCGGCGCCAGCGCGGCGGCGATGCCCGCGGGGGTGCACGGCTTCGCCGTGGTGGGCGGGCAGATCGCCTTGGCGATGTTGCGCGGCTCGGCGTAGATGGCCCGGGCGTCGACCGACATGGCCAACGCCTGGCCGTTGCGGTCGCTGATGGTGCCGCGGGGCGCCTGCAGCTCGACCTTCTTCAGGCGCTGCTCGACGGCCTGGTCGGCGTAGGCCTGTCCCTGGAAGCCCTGCAGCCAGACCAGGCGGACGCCGATCAGGCCGAGCAGCACCAGGACGATGAGCATGCCGCTGCGCAGCCGGACGATCGGACGGCCGAGCGCGATGCCGGTGGCGCCGCGCGCCGGC
>JAOPVV010000148.1 GCA_025966005.1 Frankiales bacterium | reverse complement strand
CGGCGCCGGCCGGCTGGACGCGGTCGTGGTCGGCACCGGTCCCGGGCCGTTCACCGGCCTGCGGGTCGGGCTGGTGACCGCGGCGGTGACCGCCGACGCGCTCGGCGTGCCCGCGTACGGGGTCTGCTCGCTCGACGGCGTGGCCCCCGGGCGGGACGTCGTGGTCGTCGCGGACGCCCGCCGGCGGGAGGTCTACTGGGCCCGCTATGCGGGCGGCGTGCGGCTCGAGGGGCCCGAGGTCGTCGCGCCGGCGGTGCTGGCCGCTGTGCTGGCGCCGGGGTCGGTCCTGGTCGGAGCGGGGGCCGCCCTGCACCGCGACGCCTTCGCCGCGCACGACGTGCGCGACGGGCCGCTGCACCCGTCCGCCGCCGCGCTGGTGGCCGTGGCGTCCGCGCGGGTGCTGGGCCGCGAGCCGTCCGACCCGCTCACGCCGCTGTATCTGCGACGGCCCGACGCGGTCGAGCCGGGAGCCGTGAAGCGGGTCACCGCATGAGCGACACCCCGATCTGGCTGGACGCCTTCCCGCGCGACTTCGACGTCGCCCACGAGCGGACGCTGCGCGGGATGTCGAAGGTCACCGAGCGCGTCTACTACCCGGGGGCGCGGCGCGACGGCGGGCGCGACGGCGCCTGGCTGCGCATCACCGCCTCCACCGGCCGCGTCTGGACCGGGGTGTTCGCCAGCGAGCTGGTCGCCGGGCGGCTGTCGGTCATCGCCTCCTGGCCCGAGCCGTCGACGCTGTTCGTGGCGGTCGGCGGACCGCCGTACCTGGTCGACACCCGCGACCCCGACCGCTGGTCGCGGGTCGACCGTCTCACCGTCCGGCACCTCGAGCCGGTGCCGGAGCACGGGCTGGCCCTGCTGCTCGACGACGAGGCGCTGTCGGCCTACGACCGCGAGGGCCTGGCCTGGGAGAGCGACCGGCTCGGCCCGTCCGCGTCCTGGCTCGGACGGCTCGACGACGAGGTGCGCCTGCGGGCCGGCGACGTCCTGCACCGGGTGTCGCTGCGCCACGGCGGCACCGTCACGGAGCCGGCGTCGTGGTGAGCGCCGACGTCGTGACGCTGGAGCGGATGCGCTGGTGGCACGTCGCCGAGCTGCTGCCCGTCGAGCGGGCGCTGTTCCAGCCCGAGCCGTGGAGCGAGCGCCTGTTCTGGTCCGAGCTCGGCCAGCTCGACACGCGGCACTACCTGGTCGCGCTCGCGGACGGCGCGGTCGTCGGCTACGCCGGGCTGTGCGACTACCCGGACGAGGCGTTCGTCCAGACCGTGGCGGTCGCGCCCGACGCCCAGGGTCAGGGGCTCGGCGGCCGGCTGCTCACAGCGCTGCTGGACGAGGCGGACCGCCGCGGGCAGCGCACCGTCTCGCTGGAGGTCCGGGCCGACAACGACCCTGCCCAGCGGCTGTACGCCCGGCACGGGTTCGCGCGCACCGGCGTCCGGCGCGGCTACTACCCCGGCGGGGTCGACGCGCTGGTGCTGACCCGGCGCTGCTAGCCGGACGCTCCCTGCAGGTGGCGGACGACGCCCTCCAGGCCGTCGGTCGGCGAGACGTCGACGTACTCGCAGTCCTCGATCGCCTCCGGCGCGTGCCCGGGCGGCCAGTAGAACGCCTGGCCCGCCTCGTAGGTCTCGTCGCCGTCGCGGGTGTGCATGACCAGGCGGCCCTTGATCATGTAACCCCAGTGCGGGACGGGGCACAGGTCGTCCGGCAGGCCGACGAGCGCGGGCCGCAGGTCGGTCCCCGCGGGCAACCGGACCCAGGCGACGTTCTGCTCGCCCTCGCGGTCGGTGCGGAACTCCAGCTCGCCGTCCACGACGGCGACGGGCAGGTCGGTGCGGTTGATCACGGTCATGGGATCCCCCAGGGTGAGGCGGCCCGAGGCGGGCCGACCTCCGAGCGTGCTCCCGGGTGAGCGGGCGCGCCAGACCGTCTCGGTGACCAGCGCGTGACAGTGCGTGCTGCCGCCTAGGCTCGGCGGCGTGAGCGACCAGCCCCTCGTCCTCGGGATCGAGACGTCCTGCGACGAGACCGGCATCGGCGTCGTGCGCGGCACCGACCTGCTCGCCGACGCGGTCGCGAGCAGCGTCGACGAGCACGCCCGCTTCGGCGGGGTGGTGCCGGAGGTCGCGAGCCGCGCCCACCTCGAGGCGATGGTCCCGACGGTGCACCGGGCACTCGAGACCGCGGGTGTCCGGCTGAGTGACCTCGACGCGATCGCCGTGACGGCCGGGCCCGGCCTGGCCGGTGCGCTGCTGGTGGGCGTGGCTGCGGCCAAGGCGTACTCGCTGGCGCTGGGCGTCCCGCTGTACGGCGTGAACCACCTGGCCGCCCACGTCGCCGTGGACGTCCTCGAGCACGGACCGCTGCCCGAGCCGGCGATCGCGATGCTCGTGTCCGGCGGTCACTCGAGCCTGCTGCTCGTCGAGGACGTCACCGCGACGATGACCCCGCTGGGCGCCACCGTCGACGACGCCGCGGGGGAGGCCTTCGACAAGGTCGCCCGGCTGCTCGGGCTGGGCTTCCCCGGCGGACCGGTGGTCGACCGGCTGGCCCGCGAGGGCGACCCGGCCGCCATCTCCTTCCCGCGGTCGATGCTGCGCGAGCAGTCCTACGACGTGTCGTTCTCCGGGTTGAAGACCGCCGTCGCGCGCTGGGTCGAGGCCCAGCAGGGGTCGGGGCAGGGTCCGGTGCCCGTCGCCGACGTCTGCGCGAGCTTCCAGGAGGCCGTCGTCGACGTCCTCACGGCCAAGGCGGTCCGTGCCTGCCGCGACCACGGGGTCGGGCACCTGCTGATCGGCGGGGGAGTGGCGGCCAACAGCCGGCTGCGGGCGCTGGCGCAGGAGCGGTGCGACGCCGCCGGCATCGTGCTGCGCGTGCCGCGACCGGGGCTGTGCACCGACAACGGCGCGATGGTCGCCGCCCTCGGCTCGCGCCTGGTCGCCGCCGGCGTCGCGCCCAGCCCGCTCGACCTGCCCGCCGACAGCGCGATGGACGTGCGCGAGGTCGTCTGCGCGTGACCCTCGCCGTCGTCCTGCTCCTGCTGGCGGCGGGCCTGCTCGTGGCCGGGGCCGAGATGTTCGTCGAGAACGCCGCGGCCGCCGCCGGACGGCTCGGGGTCACCGTCCTCGCCGTCGCGGTGCTGCTCGCCGGGGCCGAGCCCGAGGAACTGCTCACCGCTGTGCTCGCCAGCGCCCAGGACCGGCCCGGGCTGGCGGTGGGCGACGCGGTCGGCGCCAACGTCACGATGCTCACCGCCGCCCTCGGACTGGCCGCCGTGGTGCGGCCGCTGCCGGTCGGCCCGCGGGTGCGGCTGTACGCGGTCGGCTCCGCGATCGCCGGCGTGCTCGCCGTGCTCGCGCTCCTGGACGGCCGGATCGGCCGGGTCGAGGGCGGCCTGCTGCTGCTGGCCTACGTCGGACTCGTCGCGTACGTCTGGCGGCGCGAGAAGGCGCCGCCGCAGATCGGCGAGCTGGCCGAGATGGACGACGCCGATCCCGAGCGGGCGCCGGTCCTCGCGCTGCTGCTGGTGGGCGTCGGCCTCGGGCTCATGACCGTCGGAGGCGCGGCCGCCGTGGAGGGCGCCACCCGGC
>JAOPVV010000135.1 GCA_025966005.1 Frankiales bacterium | reverse complement strand
GGGCGCGGCGGCGCTGGTCCTGCAGGCCGGCGAGTCCGGCTACGCGCTGCACTCCGACGGGCCGACCCTGCGCCGCGCCCTCGGCCGGCGCCTGGCGGCACCGGGCTCCTACCGGGCCGTGGTCGAGGCCGACACGCGCCCGACGTCGTACGTCTGGGCCGGCCAGGCGCTGCGCTTCCCGGTCGCGAGCACGCGCAGCGACCTCGACCTGGTGGCCCGCGCCGGCGCCCGCCTGTGGCAGGTCCTCGGCCTGACCCGGGCCGACGTCGTGGTGAGCGCGCTGCCGACCGAGCCGACCGCGCTGGTGCAGGGGCTGTCGCTTGCCGCGCTCGGCGCCGGCAGCCCGCTGCTGGCGCCCGGGCCGGACGGCGCGGCCGAGGCGCTGCGCCTGGTCCCGGCGACGGTCCTCGTGGTGCCGGCGGCCCGGGCGGTCGAGGTCGTCCAGGACCTCGACGACCTCGGCGCCCCGCTCGCCTCCGTGACCACCGTCCTGGTGGCCGGCGCCCCGTCGGACGGCGAGCGCGCCGCGCTGGTCGAGGCGCTGCGCGCCGTCGGCGTGACGGCCACGGTGCTGGCGGTGCACGTCCCGGACGGCCACCGGCTGGTCTGGGGCGAGTGCCGGCCGTCGGGCGGCTCGTCCGGCCTGCACACCTACCCCGACCTCGAGGTCGTCGAGCTGGTCGACGCCGAGACGGGGGAGAGCGCCGGCGCGGGCGCCTCGGAGGTCGTGGTCACCCAGCTCGGGCTGTTCGGCAGCGCGCTGCTGCGCTGGCGCACCGGCGACGTCGCCGAGGCCGTCACGACGGATGCCTGCCCGAGCTGCCGCCGCAACGTCCCCCGGGTCGTCGGCGTCCGCCGCGGTGCGCTCGTGCCCGAGCTGGCGCTGCGCACCGGCACCCGCTCGGTCGACCTGCGGGCGGTGGCCTCCGCCCTCTCGGGCCGGCCCGACGTCGCCGACTGGCGGATCGTGCTGGGCCGCAGCGGCCGCGACGGCGCCGACGAGCTGCTGGTGCACCTGTCGCCGCCCGCCGGCACCGACGCCGCGGCGGTGGCGGTCGCGGTGGCCAAGGACGTCCGGCTGGCCGCCGGGCTGCTGCCGACGCAGGTCGTCGTGGCCGACGACGGCGCGCTGCCGCTGGGCAGCGGCGTCACGCGCCGGATCCTCGACTGAGCCGGGGCACCCCCTGACGGCTACGCTCGCCGACGTGGCCTACCTCGACCATGCGGCCTCGACGCCCATGCTCCGCGAGGCCGTCGAGACGGTGACCGCCGCCGTGACGGCGGCTCTGACCGCCGCCGGCAACGCCTCGTCGCTGCACACCGCCGGCCGTCGCGCGCGCCGCGTCGTCGAGGAGTCGCGCGAGCAGCTGGCCGCGGCGCTCGGTGCCCGGCCGTCCGAGGTCGTGTTCTGCGGCAGCGGCACCGAGAGCGACAACCTCGCGGTCAAGGGGATCTGGTGGGCCCGGCGCGCCGCCGACCCCCGGCGCACGCGCATCCTGGCCAGCGCCGTCGAGCACCACGCGGTCCTCGACGCGGTCGAGTGGCTGGCGACGCACGAGGGCGCGACCGTCGAGTGGCTGCCCGTCGACCGGGACGGCCGCCTGCACCCCGACGTGCTGCGCGAGGCCGTCGAGCGCGACCCGTCCGACGTCGCCCTGGTCACCGTCATGTGGGCCAACAACGAGGTGGGCACCGTCCAGCCGGTCCGCCGGCTCGCCGAGATCGCCCACGAGCACGGCATCCCGTTCCACAGCGACGCCGTGCAGGCCGTCGGGCAGCTGCCGGTCGACGTCGCGACCAGCGGCGTCGACGCCCTCACCCTGACCGGCCACAAGTTCGGCGGTCCGCTCGGCGTGGGCGCGCTGGTGCTGGGCCGCGACATCGCCTGCGTCCCGCTGCTGCACGGTGGCGGGCAGGAGCGCGACGTCCGCTCCGGCACCCTCGACACTCCCGCGGTGGCCGGCCTGGCCGTCGCCGCGACGCTCGCCGTCGAGCGGCAGCCCGAGCTGCACGCGCGGCTGTCGGGGCTGCGCGACGACCTGGTGCGCCGCGTCCTGACAGCCGTCCCGGACGCCGTGCTGAACGGGCCCGCCGGCGGCGTCGACCGGCTGCCCGGCAACGCGCACTTCTCCTTCCCCGGCTGCGAGGGCGACTCGCTGCTGCTGCTGCTCGACGCGCGCGGCGTCGAGGTCTCGACCGGCTCGGCCTGCTCGTCCGGCGTCGCCCGGCCCAGCCACGTCCTGCTCGCGATGGGCGCGGCCGAGGACGACGCCCGCTCGTCCCTGCGCTTCTCGCTCGGCCACACCTCGACGACCGCCGAGGTCGACGCGCTGCTCGAGGTCCTCCCGGGGGTCGTCGAGCGCGCCCGCAGCGTGCCCGCCCGCCGGTGAGGCTGCTCGCCGCGCTGTCCGGCGGCGTCGACTCGGCGGTCGCGGCCGCGCTGGCGGTCGAGGCGGGCCACGACGTCACGGGCGTCCACCTCGCGCTGTCGACCTCGCCGGCGACGCTGCGGTCCGGCTCCCGCGGCTGCTGCTCGAAGGAGGACGCGCGCGACGCCTCGCGCGTCGCCGACGTGCTCGGCATCCCCTATTACGTGTGGGATTTCGCCGAGCAGTTCCGGGCCGACGTCGTCGACGACTTCGTGGCCGAGTACGCCGCCGGCCGCACGCCCAACCCGTGCCTGCGCTGCAACGAGAGGATCAAGTTCACCGCGGTGCTCGACCGGGCGCTGGCGCTCGGCTTCGACGCGGTCGTCACCGGCCACCACGCCCGCCTCGAGCACGGCGTGCTCTCGCGGTCGGCCGACGCGGGAAAGGACCAGTCGTACGTCCTGGCGGTCCTCACCCCGCAGCAGCTCGCCGGCACGGTGCTGCCGCTGGGCCACCTCACCAAGGCCCGGGTCCGCGAGCTGGCCGCCGAGCGCGGGCTGGGGGTGGCCGACAAGCCGGACAGCCACGACGTCTGCTTCATCGCCGACGGCGACACGGCCGGTTTCCTGCGCTCGCACCTGGGCTCGCAGCCGGGCCCCGTCGTGGACGCCCTCACCGGCGCCGTGGTCGGCGCGCACGACGGCGCGTACGGCTACACCGTCGGCCAGCGCCGCGGCCTGGCGCTGAGCGTGCCGGCGGCGGACGGCCGTCCGCGCTACGTCCTGTCCGTCGAGCCGGTCAGCCGCACCGTCACCGTCGGCCCCGGCGAGGCGCTCGACGTCCACGAGGTGCGCTGCACCCGGCCGCTGCTGCACGCCCCCCTGCCCGCCTCGTGCGCGGTGCAGCTGCGCGCGCACGGCGCCGTCCACGACTGCGTCGTGCGGCAGGACGGCGACGGCTGGCGGCTGTCGCTGGCGACCCCCGCGCGGGGGGTCGCTCCCGGGCAGGCCGCGGTGCTGTACGACGGCGACCGGGTGCTCGCCAGCGCGACCAGCGCCTAGCGGCGGACGTCCGCCGGGCCGTCCTGCATCGGCAGGCCGGCGGCGACCCAGGCCTCGACGCCGCCCTCGACGTCGGCGCCCGGGTCAGGTCGACCGCCTGCAGCGACGCCGCCGCGAGGCTCGAGCTGCCTCCCTGCCGGCACACCACGACCACCACCTGGTCGGGGCCCTGCAGCTCAGGGACCCGGTGCTCGCCCTCCGGGTCCAGGCGCCACTCGAGCACCGTCCGGTCGATCACGAGCTCGCCCTGCTCGCGCCGCTGCGGCTCGGTGCGCGTGTCGACCAGCAGCGCTCCCCGGCGCACCGCCTGCATGGCCTCGGCCGGGCTGAGGCGCTGCAGGCCCGCGCGGGCGACGGCGAGGACGGGGTCCAGGCGCGAGGTCACGTCCCCGAGCCTGCCCTGCGCCACTAGGCTCGACCCCATGGCCGACGACGTGCAGCTCACCGACCTCGAGGTCATCCAGCGCTACAGCCTGGCCGTGCGAGGGGCGACCGCTCCCCGGGCCGAGCTGATCGCCTCGCTCCAGGCCGACCTCGAGTGGCTGCGCGGCGGACGCCGGGCCGCGCCCCCGGTCGAGACCGCCGCCCTGGCCGGGCCCGTGAGGGCCGCCGTCAAGCGGGCGGCCAAGAAGGCGCCGGCCAAGGGCCCGGCCGCCCGGCCCACCACCGCTTGAGCGGTCCCTGGCACGGCGCCACCGGCATCGGCAGCATGCCGGGCACCGATCCCGCCGAGGCCGTCCGCGTCGTGCTCGGCGAGCTGCCCGACCTGCCCTTCCTGCCCGAGCTCCCGGCCCGCGGGCCGCACGGCGACGTCGCCGGTCGCACCGCCGCGCTGCTCGCCGAGATGCCGGTCGACCTGCAGCCGACCGGCTGGCGCCTGGTCGCCCGCGAGAGCCGCGACGGCCGGCGCGCGCACGACCTGCTCAGCCGCGACCTCGACGCGCTCGAGGAGGCCACCCAGGGCCAGCGGCCGCCGGCGCTGAAGCTGCAGGCGGCCGGCCCGTGGACCCTGGCCGCGCTGCTCGAGCTCCCTCGCGGCGAGCGGGCGCTGGCCGACCACGGCGCGGTCGACGACCTGGCGGCCTCCCTGGCCGAGGGCCTGCGCCGCCACCTGGCCGACGTCGCGGTCCGCCTGCCCGGGGTGCGCCTGGTGCTCCAGCTCGACGAGCCGGCGCTGCCGGCGGTCCTGCGCGCCGGGGTCCCGACCGCCAGCGGCTTCGGCCGGCTGCGCGCCCCGTCGACCCAGCGGGTGCGCGAGGTGCTCGCGTCCGTGCTGTCCGTGGCCGACGACACCGTCGTGCACTGCTGCGCCGCCTCGCCGCCGGTCGAGCTGCTCGTCAGCGCCGGTGCCGGGGCGGTCAGCGTCGACGCGACCCTGCTGCGGCCCCAGGACGACGAGGCGATCGGCGTGGCCGTCGAGTCCGGGAAGGGCCTGCTGCTCGGGCTCGTCCCGACCCTCGACACGCGGCTGGACCTCGCCGCGGTGATGGAGCCGGCGCGGGTGCTGTGGCGGCGGCTGGGCTTCGAGCACGACCGGCTGCCCGGCACCGTCGTCGTCACGCCGACCTGCGGGATGGCGGGGGCGAGTCCGGGGCACGCTCGTGAGGCGCTGACGGCGTGCACGGAGATCGCTAGGCGTCTGGGGGAGGAGCCCGAGTGAGTGAGGTGGACGGCGTCCCGGTCGAGGACCGGGAGCGCCACGCGGAGCTGTCGCGCGAGCTCGACGAGAACGCGTTCCGCTACTACGTGCTCGACGCGCCGACGATCACCGACGCCGAGTACGACGCCGCCGTGCGCGAGCTGACCGCGCTGGAGGACGCGCACCCCGGCCTGCGCACACCGGACTCGCCGACGCAGAAGGTGATGGGCACCTACTCGACCGACTTCACGCCGGTCGACCACCTCGAGCGGCTGCTGTCGCTCGGCAACGTCTTCACCGCCGACGAGCTCCGCGAGTGGGGCGCCCGGGTCGCCAAGGAGGCTCCGCAGGCGCGCTTTCTGTGCGAGCTGAAGATCGACGGCCTGGCGGTCGCGCTGGTCTACCGCGACGGCGTGCTGGTGCGCGCGGCCACCCGCGGCGATGGCCGCACCGGCGAGGACATCACCCCGAACGTGCGCACCCTCAGGGGCGTGCCGGCCCGGCTGAGCGGCGAGGACGTCCCGCCGCTGCTCGAGGTCCGCGGCGAGGTCTTCATCGCCAGCGACGACTTCACCGCCCTCAACGCCCGGCTGGTCGAGGACGGCCGCCCGCCGTTCGCCAACCCGCGCAACGCCGCTGCCGGGAGCCTGCGCCAGAAGGACCCCCGCATCACGGCGTCGCGCCCGCTGTCGCTGACGCTGCACGGGATCGGCGCCCGCGAGGGCTGGGAGCCGGCCAGCCAGAGCGCGGCCTACGCCCAGCTCGGCGAGTGGGGACTGCCGGTCTCGGCGTACGCCCGGGTCTTCGACGACCTCGACGGCGCGCTCGGCTACATCGCCCACTGGGGCGAGCACCGGCACGACGTCGTGCACGAGATCGACGGCGTGGTCGTCAAGGTCGACGAGGTGCCGCTGCAGCGGCGGCTCGGCGCGACCAGCAGCACACCGCGCTGGGCGATCGCCCACAAGTACCCGCCCGAGGAGGCGACGACGACGCTGAACGACATCGTCGTCAGCGTCGGCCGGACCGGGCGTGCGACGCCGTTCGCGATGCTCGAGCCCGTGCACGTCGGCGGGGTCATGGTCGCCACCGCGACGCTGCACAACGCCGGCGAGGTCAAGCGCAAGGACGTCCGCATCGGCGACACCGTCGTCGTCCGCCGCGCCGGTGACGTGATCCCCGAGGTCGTCGGGCCGGTGGCGGCCCTGCGCGACGGCACCGAGCGCGAGTTCGTCATGCCCGCCGAGTGCCCCGAGTGCGGGACGCCGCTGCGGCAGATCCGCGAGGGCGACAAGGACCTGCGCTGCCCGAACCACCGCTCCTGCCCCGCCCAGCTGCGCGAGCGGGTGTTCTCGATGGCCGGCCGGGTGGCGCTCGACATCGAGGGCCTGGGCTACGAGGCCGCGCGCAGCCTGACCGAGCAGGGTCTGGTCCAGGACGAGGGCGACGTGCTGCTGCTCGACGAGGGGCAGCTCGCGCGCAGCGACTTCTACACGACCAAGAACGGCGCGCTGTCGGCCGCTGCCCGCCAGCTGCTGGCGAGCCTCGAGCAGGCCCGGCACCGCCCGCTGTGGCGCTGGCTGGTCGCGATGTCGGTCCGCCACGTGGGTGCCCCGACGGCTCGCGACCTCGCCCGGCACTTCCGGTCGATGGACCGGATCGAGACCGCGACCGTCGAGGAGCTGGCGGCCGTCGACGGCGTCGGTCCGGTGGTGGCGCAGGCCGTCGCCGACTGGTTCGCCGTCGACTGGCACCGCGAGGTCGTCGAGAAGTGGCGCCGGGCCGGGGCGACCCTCGCCGACGACGGCGCCCAGGAGGGTCCCCGTCCGCTGGAGGGCGTGACGGTCGTCGTGACCGGCACGCTGTCCTCGTACAGCCGCGACGGCGCCACCGAGGCGGTGCAGGCGCTCGGCGGCAAGGTCTCGGGGAGCGTCAGCAAGAAGACCGACTTCGTCGTCGTGGGCACCGACCCCGGGGCCGGCAAGTACGACAAGGCGGTCAAGCTCGGGGTGCCGCTGCTCGACGACGGCGGGCTCACCGCCCTGCTCCGTTCGGGCCCCGACGCCGCGCGTCTGGTCGCGGTGGTGCCCGACCAGTCGGCCCCGTCGTCCCCGACCTAGTGCTCAGGTTCCGGACGCGACTGCCGAAGGTCCAGGGGAGTCGCGGCCGGCGGCTGGGAGCGGAGGGCGGGGACGTGGTCGCTCCGGCGCTGGCGCCCCGCGGCGACGCCGGGCTCGACGTGTTCCGGGGACGCCGCGACCTGCCGTTCCGCGCGTACGCCACCGCGATCTCGGTCGCGGGGACGGTCGTGCTCGCCCTCGCGGTGCTCCGCCTCGACGTGGGTGAGGTCCTCGGCCTCGAGCCGGCGTTCTGGGCCACCTGCGCCATGCTCGTCGCCGCCGAGCTGCGGCCGCTGTTCACCGCCGGCGCCCGCGACTCCAACGGCCTGGTGCTGTCCACGGCCTTCGTCTTCGCGCTGATGCTGCGCTACGGCCTGCCGGTCGCCGTCCTCGTCCAGGCGCTGGCGGTGGTGCTGTCCGACCTGTCGCGGCGCAAGGCCCCGTGGCGCACCTGCTTCAACGTCGGCCAGTACACGCTGTCGTGGGCGGCGGCCGCCGCCGTGATGGGCTGGGCCGGATCGTCGGGCTCGGTGTCCGAGCCGGCCGACCTGCTGGCCGCCGACCTGGGCGCCGCCGTGCTCGGCGCGCTCACCTACTTCGTGGTCAACCAGTCGCTGGTGACCGCGGTGCTCGCCCTGAAGTCGGCCCGCGGCTGGTGGCCGATGCTGCGCGCCGACCTGTCCTACGAGGCGGTCACCAACGGCGCCCTGCTGGCCCTGTCGCCGCTCATCGTGCTGGCGGTCGAGGAGGGCTCGGCCTTCCTCCCGTTGCTGCTGCCGCCGCTGGTCGCGGTGTACGGCGTCGCGTCGGTCGCGCTGGAGCGCGAGCAGCAGGCGCTGACCGACGGCCTCACCGGTCTGCCGAACCGCAAGATGCTCACCGAGCGGACGTCCGAGGCGCTGGTCGAGCAGGAGGTCGTGGCGCTGCTGCTGTTCGACCTCGACCGCTTCAAGGAGGTCAACGACACCCTCGGCCACCACGTCGGCGACCAGCTGCTCGAGGTCGTGGCGGCGCGCCTGGCCGCGGCCAGCCGACCCGAGGACACCGTCGCGCGCCTCGGAGGCGACGAGTTCGCGGTGCTGCTGCCGGGCACCGACCGGGTGCTGGCCGAGGGCACTGCGCGCCGCCTGCTCGACGAGATCTGCGCCCCGCTGGTGCTCGAGGGCCTGCTGGTCGACGTCGGCGCGAGCGTCGGGGTCGCCGTGGCGCCCGGGGACGGCACCGCCCTCGACGTCCTGCTCCAGCACGCCGACGTCGCGATGTACCTGGCCAAGGAGACCGGCGGTGGCGTCGAGTCCTACGACGCCAGCCGCGACCAGAACACGACCGGGCGCCTGGTGATGCTCGGCGAGCTGCGCCGGGCCATCGCCGGCGGCGAGCTCGAGGTGCACTACCAGCCCAAGGCCGACCTGCAGACCGGGGTCGTCGACGGCGTCGAGGCGCTCGTGCGCTGGCGCCATCCCGAGCGGGGGCTCGTGCCGCCCGACGAGTTCGTCCCGCTCACGGAGAGCAGCGGCATGATCGAGCTGCTCACCGCCCACGTGCTGGAGGAGGCGGTCGCGCAGGCCGCCCGGTGGAACGCGCAGGGGCTGCGGTTGTCGGTGGCGGTCAACGTCAGCGTCCGCGACCTGGCGGGCGGCCAGCTCATCGGGCACGTCGCCTCCGCGCTCGCCCGCCACCGCGTCCCCGCCTCCTGCCTGGTGCTCGAGGTGACGGAGGGCTCGCTGTTCGCCGAGTCGCACCGGGCCGCCGCGACCCTGCGCCAGCTGGACGTGCTCGGGGTGACGCTCTCGCTCGACGACTTCGGCACCGGCTACTCGAGCCTGGGTCACCTGCGCCGGCTGCCCGTCCGCGAGATCAAGGTGGACCGCTCGTTCGTCCAGCGGATGTGCACCGACCGGCGCGACCGGGCGATCGTCCGCAGCGTCATCGACCTGGCCGCCGGGCTCGGGATGCGGGTGGTCGCCGAGGGCGTCGACGACCAGCAGACGTGGGACGCGCTGCGCGCCATGGGCTGTCGCAGCGCCCAGGGCTGGCACCTGTCGCGGGCGCAGCCGGCGCACGTCCTCACGCCGTGGCTGCTCGACCGGGACGCCAGCGCGCAGGCGCTCCGCTAGCGCTCAGGCCCGCGCGTCGGCCGCCGCGACCATCGCCGCGATGCCGGCCAGGTGCGCGAGCCGCAGCACCTCGGACTGCCGGAACCCGGGACCTCCGGGGCGCCCGAGCAGGACCGCCCGGTGCGGCGACCCGACCGGAGCGGCCGCCAGCTCGATGCCCAGGGCCGACCAGCGCTCGGGCACCCACGACTCGCGCCGGCCGAAGCCGCGCGGCCCCTCCAGCGGCAGCCAGGGCAGGCGGACGTCCTCCAGGCCGGGAGCGCCCGGGCTGGCGTCGACCAGGGTGGGACCGGCCTCCAGGAGCACCGCCCAGCCGGCCCGGAACACGCCGGGCAGGTCGCGCACGAGGGAGGCCAGGCCCGACGCCGGGTCGGCGGCGAGCTCCTCGACCAGCTCCAGGTCGCGGTGCAGGTCCTGGGCGCCGTGATAGGGCCGCAGCGACTCGACGACCACCCCGGGGACCGACTGCGCGCTGGTGATCAGGCGGTCGGCGAGCCCGCCCGGGGGCAGGGCCACGACCAGGTCGTCGACGGCGCCGTCCGGTCCGCGCTCGACGACGTCGAGGCTGACGATGTCGGCGCCGACCCCGCCGAGGGCGGTGGCGAGCGCGCCGAGCATGCCGGGGCGGTCCGGCAGGACCACGCGCAGCAGGTACGACACGGACCACCTCCTGTCCTCGGGTGCCACCAGTGTCGGTGCTCGCCGTGCCGGCGGTGTTTCCTCCAGATGTCGCCTCGGGGCACCGCCCTAGACTCGCCCGAGACCCCGACCCCCCTGTCAGAGGAGACGCATGCCCGAGATCACCCGCGAGGAGGTCGCGCACCTCGCGCGCCTGTCGCGGCTGGCGCTGGACGACACCGAGCTGGACGTCCTCAGCTCGCAGCTCGGCGTGGTGCTGGCCGCCGTCGCGCAGATCTCGGAGGTCACCGACGCCGCCGACGTGCCGCCGACCACGCACGCCGTGCCGGTCGAGAACATCACCCGGCCGGACGTCGTCGTGCCCTCGCTCGACCGCGACGCCGTGCTGGCCGGTGCGCCGTCGGCCGAGGACGGCCGCTTCCGCGTGCCGCGCATCCTGGACGTCGAGTGAGCTCGCCGGAGCGCGACAGCGACCTCACGCGGCTCACCGCCGTCGAGACCGCCGCGGCGATCGCCTCCCGCGAGGTCAGCGCCGTCGAGGTCGCGCAGGCCCACCTCGACCGCATCGCCGCGGTCGACGGCCCCGTCCACGCGTTCCTGCACGTCGACGCCGACGGGGCGCTGGCGCAGGCCAAGCGGGTCGACGCCGGTGAGGTGACCGGCCCGCTGGCCGGCGTGCCGCTGGCGATGAAGGACGTCGTCGTCACCAAGGGCGTCCCGACCACGGCCGGCTCGAGGATCCTCGAGGGCTGGGTGCCGCCGTACGACTCCACGATCAGCGAGCGGCTCAAGGCCGCCGGCGTCGTCGTGCTCGGCAAGACCAACATGGACGAGTTCGCGATGGGCTCCTCCACCGAGCACAGCGCCTACGGCCCGACCCGCAACCCGTGGGACCTCACCCGCATCCCCGGCGGGAGCGGCGGCGGCTCGGCGGCGGCGCTCGCGGCCTACGAGGCCCCGCTCGCGGTCGGCACCGACACCGGCGGCTCGATCCGCCAGCCCGCGTCGGTCACCGGCACGGTCGGCGTCAAGCCGACCTACGGCGGCGTCTCGCGGTACGGGCTGGTGGCCTTCTCGAGCTCGCTCGACCAGGCCGGCCCGTGCGCCCGCACCGTGCTCGACGCGGCCCTGCTGCACGAGGCGATGGCCGGCCACGACCCGCTCGACTCGACGTCGATCGACGCGCCGGTCCCGCCGGTCGTCGAGGCCGCGCGCCGCCAGTCGGTGCAGGGCCTGCGCG
>JAOPVV010000092.1 GCA_025966005.1 Frankiales bacterium | reverse complement strand
TCGAGCTGCTGCACCGGCCCGGGTGCGCCTCGTGACCGTGGTGGGCCCGGGCGGGATCGGCAAGACCAGGCTGGCCGTCGAGGCGGCCGCGACGCTGGTCCCCGAGCCGGACGGCGCCTGGTTCGTCGACCTGGCGCCGGTGCGCGACCCCGCCCTGGTGCCCGACACGATCGCCGCGGCCGTCGGGGTGCACGCCGAGGGCGGCCGGGCCGTGCTCGACCTGCTGCTGGACCGGCTGGGCAGCCGGTCCGTCCTGCTGGTGCTCGACCACCTGGAGCACCTGCTCGCCAGCGCCGCCGACCTCGCGCGGCTGCTCGCCGGGTGCCCGCGGCTGCGGCTGCTGGCGACCAGCCGGTCGGTGCTGCACCTGCGCGGCGAGCACGACCTCTCCCTGGCACCGCTGACGCTCCCGGCGGCGCCTGACCTCGAGGCGGTGGCGGCGTCGCAGTCGGTGGAGCTCCTGCTCCAGCGGGCCCAGCAGGTCCGGCCGGGCTTCGCGCTGACGCCGGGGAACGCGCCGGCGGTCGCCGAGCTGGTCCGGCTCACCGAGGGCACCCCGCTCGCCGTCGAGCTGGTCGCCGCGCGGCTGCGGCTGCTCAGCCCGCAGGCCCTGCTGACCCGGCTCGGCGACCGGCTCGACCTGCGCGCCACCGACGTCGACGCCCCCCGCCGCCAGCAGACGCTGCGCGCGACGATCGACTGGAGCCACGACCTGCCGGACGACGACGAGCGGGCGCTGCTGGCCCGGCTGTCGGTCTGCGCGGGCGGCTGGGGACTGGAGGCCGTCGAGGCGCTCGGCGCCGACCTCGACACCCTGTCGGCGCTCGTGGGGCACAGCCCGGTGAGCCTCGACGAGCGCGACCTGACGAGCCCCGCTTCCCGATGCCCGAGTCGGTGCGGGCCTACGCCGCCGAGCGGCTGGCCGAGCGGCGAGGTCGACGACGCGCGGGAGCGGTTCAGCCGGCACCTGACCGGCTGGAGCGAGCGGGCGGGCGAGGGGCTGCAGGGGCCCGACAACCGACGCCCGGGAGGTCGACGCCGGCGCGCACACGTCCGCCCGCGACGCCCTGGACGAGGGACTGCGCGGGATCAGCTGAGCGGGATCAGCTGAGGCGACGAGCAGCCGCCAGCACCGCGCCGGCGGTCGCGCCGAGCGCGAGGTGGCCCACCACCCCCCGCAGGTGGCTCTGCAGCGGGTAGGCGGTCGGCGGCGGCAGCACGGTGCTCATCACCGCCTCGTCGACCAGCACGAACGCACCGGCCCCGCTGAGCAGGCCGGCCGTCAGCGGCCGGACGCCCCGCCGGACGAGCAGGGCCGCCACCACGCCGTAGCCGAGGCCGAGGCCGCGGTGGGCCCGCGCCGCTGTGGCGTACGCCGTGGCGTCGCCCGGGTCGCGGCCGAGCCGGGCCGCGAAAGCCCGCCCCACGGTGAGCGGGGTGCCGTCCGGGTTCGCCTCGTGCTCGCGCTTGCGGGCCACGTCGCCGGTCCGGTCCCACGTCCAGGTCGTCGCCAGGTCCATCGCGCGGCTGCCGGCGTACCCGGCAGCCGCGCCGACGGGCAGGTCCCTCGCCAGGCGTCCGTCCCCGCCTGGCGCCCGTGCCACGACCGGGATCAGGTCGCCGCCGCCGGGACGTGCGACAGAGCCTCCTGCCAGGTGCCGTCGAACCAGCGGACGTCGGTCAGGTGCGGCGCCATCTTCTCGCTCCACCACGCGTCCTGGCCGGGGTCGTCGGCGAGCCGCTCGTAGGACTGCTTGCTGTCGAAGAACACCGGGACGACCACGGTGCGGCCGTCGTCGCCGATGAGCACCTCCTCGGCGAGGAAGCCCGCCGCCGTCCGGTGCTCGACCCAGTCGGCGGTCGCCCGCCGGACCGTGTCGAGGTCGCCGGTCAGGGTCGCGATCATGACCGTGCCGTAGCGACCGGCCGGCCCCTCGTCGGCGAGCATCGACCGGATCTCCTCCCGCAGCTCGGGCGTGTCCTGGTGCCCGTGGACGCTGGCCGAGTGCTCGGCCGCCGCGCGGACGACCTCCTCCTCGGTCCCGCTGATGGTCAGGCTGCACCGTGACTCGCTCGGGAACAGCCGGCAGTCCGCGATCTTGCGCATGGGGTCCTCCGCCCCGCCCCGGCCCGGGCTCCACCCGACGGCGCCCACCAGCCGGGGGCTCGACGCCCCGGCGGGCCTGCGCCGGTGCCTGCCTCCGACGCTAGACCCGGACCGGAGGGCGGTCGAGGGGAGCAACCGGACACCGACGGCGGGACGCGTCGGGCAGACTGGCCCGATGGACACCCCGACCTTCGACGGCGTTCTGGCGGACCGGCTGGCGGCGGCCCGGACGTCGGTCGAGCGCGCCGGGCGCGACGCCGCGGCCTTCCGCACCGCTCTGGACGCCGGTCAGGCGCAGGCCCTGGAGGAGCTCGCCCGGCAGCGCGCCGAGCAGCTGGCGTCCGAGCGGACGGCCGCGCTGACCGCCCGCGTCACCGAGCTCGAGCAGCAGTTGGACCGGGCCCACGCGCAGCGCGCCGCAGACCTCCCCGTCGAGGCGGAGCCAGCCGAGGCGGAGCCAGCCGAGGCGCAGGCCGTCGAGGCGCAGGGTGCAGCGCCGGGCGCCGGGGCCGTCGCCGACCACCCGGCCGTCGGGGACGAGCCGACGGTGCCCGCCGAAGGGGTGCCCGCCGCAGCGGTGCGGCAGGAACCGACCCCGCCGCCGACCGGCCGGCCGGTCCTCGTCCCCCGCCCGCCGCTGGGCCGGCCGTCGCCCGGTCGCGCCTCCGACCAGGGCCCGACCGGCACCGACGTCCCGTCCGTCCCGTCGATGAAGGACATCTTCGCCAGCACGCGCGCCGCCGGCTGGCTCGACAGCCTGCTGGGGGCCAAGAAGTAACTCGCGCGGTAGGTGCACCCGGCGTGCAGGAGTGGGCGCGTCCACGTCGAAACCCGTGTGGAACGCCGGCGCTCTCGCGGGCGACCCAGCGTGGAGCCGCCCCGTGCACTTGCCCGTCGCCCCCGACGCCGCCGCCCAGCCCGCGACCCTCCCTGCGCGGGGAGGTCGACGCGCCGGCACCGTGCGGGCCCTGCTCGCCCTGTCGGCCGTCGTGCTCACGGGCACGGGCGCCTGGGCCGAGGCGAAGAGCTCCCCCGCTCCGACGAGCGCCCAGACGGTGCCGTTCGCGCTGGCGCAGGACCGCGACGTCGACGACCGGCTGGGGCGGCCCGAGGACCGCTTCGCGGTCGCCGGCGGCTGCTACACGCTCGAGGCGGCGGGTGCCGGCTTCGTCGGCGAGGGGTTGACGCTCACCCGGGACGCGAAGGCGGCGGAGCCCTTCCACTTCCAGGCGACGCGGCTCGGCGAGTACCTGATCGCGACCAACGAGGGCCGCGACACCACCTTCGAGGGGGCCTGGTGGGACGTCCGCGGCTACCTCGCCGCCGCCCCGGCCCGCCCGGTGACGTCGCTGGTCCCCGGTCTGCTGCCCGACGTCACGGTCGCGACCGCGCCCAGCACGGAGGCCGAGTGGCGGCTGGTGGCCGTCGGCGGCAAGCCCGACAGGAAGAGCGAGGGCCAGGCCTACGCGCTGTCGCTGCCCTCCCGGCAGGAGGTCCTCACGGTGCAGGACGGCGCCCTCGCGCTGGCTCCCGCTCCCGCGACGCCGGCGTCGCTGGTCCTGCGGCACGTGCGCGACGACGACCCGAGGGACGGCGACGTCAACGGCCGCGCGTGCGCCAGCTGGCCCGAGATCGAGACCGGGGCGACCGGGACGCCGCAGCCCGTCCGGGGCAGCGCCGCCGGTCGGGTCCAGGGCTTCTTCGAGGCCCACGTGCACGGCATGGCGTACGAGTTCCTCGGCGGCGAGGTCCGCTGCGGCCAGCCGTGGCACCCGTACGGCGTGGAGTACGCCCTCGGCAACTGCCAGCAGGACGGCAACGTGCTCAACAGCGCCCTCGAGGTCGGTCTGGCCGGGCAGGACCCGACCGACCCGGTCGCGGCGTACGACCCCGTCGGGTGGCCGACGTTCGGCTACTGGCCGCAGCACGACACGCTCACCCACGAGCAGTACTACTGGCGCTGGCTGGAGCGGGCCTACCTCGGCGGGCTGCGCCTGACCACGAACCTGCTGGTCGACAACACGGCCCTGTGCCAGCTCTTCCCGCAGAAGAAGAACTCCTGCAACGAGATGGACGGCGTCCGTCTGCAGGCGCAGCGGCTGTTCGAGCTGCAGGACTACGTCGACGCCCAGTCCGGCGGGCCCGGCGAGGGCTGGCTGCGGATCGTGACGACCCCGGCGCAGGCGCGGCAGGTCATCAACGCCGGGCGGCTCGCCATCGTCCTGGGTGTCGAGGTGTCGGTGCTCTTCGACTGCGGCGAGGTCCTCGACCAGCCGCAGTGCACGACCGCGCAGATCGACGAGCGCCTCCAGGAGGTGTTCGACATGGGCGTGCGGCAGATGGAGCTGGTCAACAAGTTCGACAACGCCCTGTCCGGCGTGACGGGCGACGGCGGCAGCACCGGCCTGGTGGTCAACACCGGCAACAAGTACACGACAGGCCACTTCTGGGACATGCAGTCGTGCCCCGCCGAGGTCCACGACCACGGCCCGGCCGGCGACCAGCACGACAAGACGCAGACCAGCCCGGCCGACGGCGCGCCCGAGGGCGTCGACGCCCTGGCCGGCCGCCTGCTCCAGCTGACCGCTCCGGCCAAGGGGTTCCTCGCGCCGCTGTACGCACCCGGCCCGCACTGCAACACCCGGGGGCTGACGCCGCTCGGCGAGCACCTGATCACGTCCATGATCGGCAAGGGGATGATCTTCGACCCGGACCACATGAGCGCCTCGGCGCAGCGCGCGGCGCTCGACCTGGTCGAGGACCGCATCACCCCCGCCGAGCGCAAGAGGGCCGGGAAGGAGCGGCGTCCGGCGCGCACGCCGGCCGTGATGTCGAGCCACAGCTGGGCCAACGACGTGATCTACCAGCGCATCTACCAGCTGGACGGCGTCGTGGCGCCGCGCACCGGTGACGCCTCGTCGTTCGCCGACCGCTGGGCGCAGCACAGGGCCTGGGCGACCGCGAACGCACCGAAGGGCTACGACTTCGGTCTCGGCTACGGCGCCGACACCAACGGCCTCGGCGGCCAGCCCGGGCCCCGTGAGGGCGAGAAGCAGCCGCTGCGCTACACCGCGGCCGGCTGGAAGGCGCCGATCGGGGGCGTGGTCCTGCGCCAGCAGCGCAGCGGCCTCAAGACCTACGACGTCAACCGCGACGGCGTGGCGCACTACGGCCTGTTCGCCGACTGGTTCCAGGAGCTGCGGCTGGCCGCCGACGAGCGGCACGCCGCGAAGGGGGGCGGGAACGCGCTGATCGCCGACATGCTGGAGGGCGCCGAGACCTACCTGGGCCTGTGGGAGCGCGCGGTCTACGGCGGCGGCTCCTGCGTCGACGACGGCTCCGCGCCGCAGGTCGAGGACCTGCACGCCGCCCTCGGCCTGGACGTCGAGCGCTTCCTCACCGCGATCGGCCGTCCGCTCGACCGCGAGGGCGCGGCGTACCGCTACTGCGCCGAGGACGAGGACGGCGAGCTCGGCCTGGTCGAGGTCGTGTTCGACGCCGCGGGCAGTGCCGTCGAGGTTGTGGGCGGCGAGGTCGCCGCGCCGCCCCAGGAGCAGCCGCACCCGCACCGGCCGGGAGAGCCGGAGCACCGGCACGCGGGCGTCAGGACCGTGTTCGGCTCCTCCTGAGCGGCGGGAGCAGCAGCACGCAGGCGGCGACCGCCGCCCCGAGGGCGGCGCCGCCGACCACGTCGAGCGGGAGGTGGGCTCCCACCCAGACGCGGGCCAGTGCGACGAGGACGACGCCGGTGACGGCGACGTGCCGGGCCCGCGGGCCCAGGTGCGGCAGGGCCGCGAC
>JAOPVV010000089.1 GCA_025966005.1 Frankiales bacterium | reverse complement strand
GGTGCCGGCCGGCCAGGCGACGTTGCCGCCGTTGCGCAGCGCGACGCGCACGCCCGCCGAGCCGTTGCGCGGCACGACGACCGTGCGGCCGTCGGCCCACACCGCCGGTGGGGCGCCGGACGCGGTGGCCCGGGGCTGGGCGGTCGGGGTCTCGGCGTAGGCGGCGGTGAGCGTCGCGGCCTGCACCACGACGCTCCAGGAGACCGTCGCGCCGAGCAGCGGACCGTCGCCGATGCGCACGCGGTAGCCCCGTCCGTAGGTCGCCGGCGCGACGTCGGTGGCGTCGAGCGCGACGGCGAACTCGGCGGTCTCGCCGGGCTCGACCGTGGTGGCGCCCGTGCGGCTGCTGTGGCGGACGAACGCGCCCGGCCGGGTCGAGCGGCTCGCGAGGCCGTCGGCCTGACCGGCGGGCGTGGCGAGCGCGAGGTGCAGTCCGGAGACGGGCCAGGCTGCGGCGCCGGTGTTCTCGAGGGTCGCGGTCAGCCGTCCCGTCGGAGTGCCGGGGGCCTTGACCAGGACGGACGCGGTCGACTGCGTCACGACCCGGCTGCCGGTCTGCGCGACCGGGAAACGGAACCACGACGAGCGCAGCCCGTCGCTGTTCGACGGCCAGGTGCGGGCGTTGTAGACGCCGGCTCCGGTCGTGGCGACGCTGGTGGCGGCGCCGGACGAGCTGACGCCCTCGAGCACGACGGCCTTCACCCGGCCACCCCACTCGCCGTTGCCGTCTCGACCGGTGATGCGGATCCGCGTGAGGGTCCCGACCGCCGGGAAGCGGCGCTCGAGGTCGGTGGCGCGCAGCGACGCCCGCCACTCGTGCACCGGGTTGGCCAGTGCGCCGTCCCAGTCGTCGCGCTTGGCGATCAGGTACGGGGCGTCGCCCTGGGTCGACCAGCCGCCGTTGCTGCTGCTGAACTCCGAGAAGATGCTCTTGCCCTGGTAGCTGCGCACGACCCCGGCGGTGTCGCGGACGGCCTGGCTCGTCGAGGCCGGCTCGAGCTCGCTCATCGTCCCGCTGGAGGTGTACAGCCGGCTGCCGCCGAACACCTGGCACTGGGTGGTGTCGCAGACGTCGTAGTCACCGCCGCCGGCGACCCGCTCGCGCTTGTTCGCGCTGTAGGACCGGGCCGCGATGGACTGCGCCTGCAGGGCGGCGGGTTTCCACGACGACGACGACTCGCGCGGCACGACCCCGAGCAGGTAGTCCTCGAGGCCGAGCACGACCACGCTCTTGAGCGCGGCGGTCGTCCCGGTCCGCACGGCCTGGACCGCTCCGCGGTAGTCACGGCTCGAGCCGTTCGGGAACGCGACGCGGACGAACGTCGGGCCGCTGAACCGGACCGGGCCGCCGTGGGTGGTGCCGCCGCCGAGCGCGAACGGCGACCAGGTCGAGCCGGTCAGGGACTGCACGTGCAGGCCGGCGGCGTCGACGACGACGCGCCAGCGGGTCGGGCCGGACGGCAGCTCCTGGCTGGTGCCGGTCGAGACGTCGGTGACCCTCAGCCCGGCGGCCGGGTAGACGGTCGTGTCGCGCCCCTCGTCGGCCTGCAGCCAGACGCGGATCGGCGCGGGAGCCAGCACGCTGCGGGCGGTGCCCGGGTAGTAGCTGCTGACGATCGACTCGGCGTCCTGGCCCTGGCTGGCCGCGCCCTGGGCGCCCCACTGCGACATGCCGCGGCCGTGGCCCCAGCCGTGGCCCTCGACCGGGAAGACGCCGTCGGCCGGCCGCTCGACGACCTCCTCGGCGACGGCGGGGGGCGCGACGACGACGGCGACGGCCAGCCCGGCGAGCAGGCCGCCGAGCGCCGTCCAGGCGGTGCGGGCACGCGGGAAGGGGCGTCGCACGGTCTCGTCTCCGTATGTCGGGGGCGTACCTATGAGGCGTCGGCAGCCTTCCCCAGCTGCTTGACCGGCGTCACACTAGCCACCGGCGCCCCATTCGCACCAGTCCCTGAGCGCAGCGCCGCGCCCACCGCCCCCCACCCGAGATCACCGAGGGTCATCAGCACCCGCGACAGGACGGCCAGCGCGAGCGCCGGCCCGCGGTCCAGCACGGGCGCGAGCGCGACCACCAGGGCCGCCTCCCGGACGCCGGCGCCGGCGGGAGCGACGACGAACAGGAAGCCGGCCGTCCACGCCAGGGCGTACGCCCCGACGCTGAGCAGCAGCAGGTCCGGCCCCTCGGAGGTGTCCTGGGTGCGGACCAGCAGCCACAGGTGCACGCCGTAGGCCGCCCACATGACCAGGGCCCAGCCGAGCGCGGCGCCGGAACCGCGCCAGCTCAGCGGCCGCTCGAGCGGGTCGCGGCGCAGCACGCGCAGCAGCAGCGCGACCAGGCGGCTCAGCACCGGGGGCGACAGCAGCGCCAGTCCGACCGGCAGCGCGACCAGGACCCACGCGTAGTCGTCCAGCGCGTCCGGGCTCGTCAGCGGCAGGACGACGGCGGCGGTGAGCAGCCCTGCGGCGACGAGCACGCCCATGAAGACCAGGCTCGCCGTCCCGACCCGGCTGCGGGGGGCGCCGTGCGCCTTGCCGAGCTCCATCTGCGCGGCGATCGCGAACACGCTGCCCGGCACGTACTTGCCGAGCTGGCCGAGGAAGAAGACGTGCAGGGCCGGACGCAGCGGCAGCCGGGTGCCGAGGTCGGCCAGCAGCGAGCGCCACACCATCGCGCTGGCGAGCAGCCCGACGACGACGGCGACCAGCGAGCCGAGCGCCGCCGCCGGCCCGACGTCGCGCGCCGCGGCCCACGCCTGCGGGCCCTGGGCGCGCA
>JAOPVV010000039.1 GCA_025966005.1 Frankiales bacterium | reverse complement strand
CGGCGCTCGGCATGCGGCCGAGCAGCGTCGAGACCTCGGAGCCGGCCTGGGTGAAGCGGAAGATGTTGTCGATGAACAGCAGCACGTCCTGCTTCTGCACGTCGCGGAAGTACTCCGCCATCGTCAGGGCGGTCAGGGCGACGCGCAGGCGGGTGCCCGGCGGCTCGTCCATCTGGCCGAAGACCAGTGCGGTGTCGGCGATGACGCCGGACTCGGTCATCTCGCCGAACAGGTCGTTGCCCTCGCGGGTGCGCTCGCCGACACCGGCGAACACCGAGACGCCGGAGAACTCCTTGGCGACGCGGTAGATCATCTCCTGGATGAGGACGGTCTTGCCGACGCCGGCCCCGCCGAACAGGCCGATCTTGCCGCCGGCGACGTACGGAGCCAGCAGGTCGATGACCTTGATACCGGTCGGGAAGATCTCGGTCTTGCTCTCGAGCTGGTCGAAGGCCGGCGACGGCCGGTGGATCGGCCAGTAGGTGTCGGCGTCGATGCTCGGGACGTCCAGCGGCTGGCCGAGGGCGTTGAAGACGTGGCCCTTGGTGGCGTTGCCGACCGGCACCGAGATGGCCGCACCGGTGTCCTGGACGGCCGCACCGCGGGTCAGGCCGTCGGTGGGCTGCAGGGCGATCGCGCGGACGAGGTTGTCGCCGATGTGCAGCGCGACCTCGAGCGTCAGGGTGCTGGTCTCGCCGCCCAGGACGCGCTCGACGCGCAGCGCGTTGTAGATCTCCGGCATCGCGTCCGGCGGGAACTCGACGTCGACGACGGGGCCGATGACGCGGGCGACGCGTCCGACACCGCCGGCCTGGGTCGCGTCGGTGGGTGCCTGCTCGGTGATGGTCACGGTGCCACTTCTCTCTGTCGCTGGACTGCGGTGCGTGTGGTCTGGGTCAGCCGGAGAGCGCTGCTGCGCCGCCGACGATCTCGCTGATCTCCTGGGTGATGTCGGCCTGCCGGGCCGAGTTCGCCGCGCGGGTGAGCGACTTGATGAGCTCGTCGGCGTTGTCCGTGGCGGCCTTCATGGCCCGCCGGCGCGACGCCGACTCCGACGCCGCCGACTCGAGCAGCGCGGCGTACACGCGGGTCTGGACGTAGCGCGGGAGCAGCGCGTCGAGCAGCGCCTCCGGGGAGGGCTCGAACTCGTACAGCGGCAGCGCTCCCTCCGGCGGCGGGGCGTCGCTCTCCTCGACGACCAGCGGCAGGATCCGGTTGGCGACCGGGCGCTGGGTGAGGGCCGAGACGTACTCGGTGTGCACGACGTGCAGCTCGTCGACGCCGCCCTCCCCGAAGGGGGCGAGGAACGCGGCGATGAGCGCGTCCGCGACCTCCTTGGCGTCGGAGTACTTGGGCTGCTCCGAGAAGCCGGTCCAGGACTGCTCGACGTCGCGGCCGCGGAAGCGGTAGTACCCGACGGCCTTGCGACCGACGAGGTAGACGACCGGCTCCTTGCCCTCTGTCTTGAGCAGCGCCTCGAGCGAGGCCGCCGTCTTGAGCGCGTTGGCGTTGTAGCCGCCGGCCAGACCGCGGTCGCTGGACACGACGAGGACCGCGGCCCGTCCGCCCGAGGGCTTCTCCTGCAGCAGCGGGTGCTCGATGGTGCTCTGCGACGCCAGCGCCGAGATGACCCGCGTGATCTGCCGGGCGTACGGCTGAGCGGCGTTGACCGCCGCCTGCGCCTTGACGATGCGCGAGGCGGCGATGAGCTCCATCGCGCGGGTGATCTTCTTGGTCGACTGCACCGACTTGATGCGTCGGCGGTAGACCCGGACCTGGGCTCCCATCAGCTACTTCTTGGTGCTGGAGGGCTGGGCGTACCGGGTGATCTTCTCCTGGCCGACCTCGCCGGACTCCATCGGCTCGGCCGCGGCCTCGTTCACCAGCGGCTTGCCCTCGAAGGTCGTGAACTGCCTCTTGAAGTCGGCCACGGCCTTCTCCATCTGGCCGACGGTGTCGTCGCCGAGCTTGCCGGTCTGCTCGATCGCCGCGAAGATCTCCGGCTGGGAGCGCGTGACGTGGTCGATGAGCTCGCCCTCGAAGCGGCGGACGTCCTGCACCGGCACGTCGTCGAGGTGGCCGTTGGTGCCGGCCCAGATCGACAGCACCTGGTGGGCGACCGGGAAGGGGGAGTACTGGCCCTGCTTGAGCAGCTCGACCAGGCGGGCACCGCGCTCGAGCTGGGCCTTGGAGGCCTTGTCGAGGTCGGAGCCGAACGCCGCGAAGGCCTCCAGCTCGCGGTACTGCGCGAGGTCGAGGCGCAGGCGGCCGGAGACCGCCTTCATCGCCTTGATCTGCGCCGAGCCGCCGACGCGGGACACGGAGATGCCGACGTTGATGGCCGGGCGGACACCGGAGTTGAACAGGTCGGTCTCGAGGAAGATCTGACCGTCGGTGATCGTGATGACGTTGGTCGGGATGAACGCCGAGACGTCGTTGCCCTTGGTCTCGACGATCGGCAGGCCGGTCATGGACCCGCCGCCGAGCTCGTCGGAGAGCTTCGCGCAGCGCTCGAGCAGGCGGCTGTGCAGGTAGAAGACGTCGCCGGGGTAGGCCTCGCGGCCCGGCGGGCGGCGCAGCAGCAGGGAGATGGCGCGGTAGGCGTCGGCCTGCTTGGACAGGTCGTCGAAGACGATCAGCACGTGCTGGCCCTGGTACATCCAGTGCTGGCCGATGGCCGAGCCGGTGTAAGGGGCGAGGTACTTGATTCCGGCCGGCTGCGAGGCCGGGGCCGCGACGATCGTCGTGTACTCCAGCGCGCCGGCCTCC
>JAOPVV010000029.1 GCA_025966005.1 Frankiales bacterium | reverse complement strand
TCGAGGAAGGCGCCGGCGAGCCCGCGCGTGAGAGCCTGGCGGAAGGCGATCGGACCGCCGTCGTCGCGCACCACCCGCAGGCCCATCGCGGCCTTGCCGGGTGTGCGCCCGCGCAGCAGCGTCTCGAACGTGACCGGGTAGACGATCAGCGTCACGACCAGCAGCACGATCCCGAGCGCCTGGGCGGCGGCCTCCGAGACGTCCAGCGAGGTCGCGCTGATGATCCCGCCGACCACGAGCAGCACCGCGAGCTGCAGGGCGGCGTCGACCACGCCGGCCACGACGCGGGACGGCAGGGCGGCGGGACGCAGGTCCAGGGCGACCGCTTCGCCGGTGACCAGCAGGGACACCCGTACCTCCTCGGGCGGCCCGGTGGCTGCCACGCCCCTAGTCTGCACGCGTGGACCTCGACGCGTACGTGGCCGCCCACGGTCGCGAGTGGGCCCGGCTCGAGGACCTGCTGTCGCGGGCGTCGCGGCCTCGCCGGCTCGACGGTGCCGAGGTCGACGAGCTGGTCGACCTCTACCAGCGGACTGCGACCCACCTGTCCGTGGTGCAGAGCGCCGGCCGGGACGCCGCGCTGGTCGGCCGCCTGTCGTCGCTGGTGGCGCGGGCCCGGGCGACGGTCGCCGGTGGCCGCCGGGCGGCCTGGTCCGACGTCGCCCGCTTCCTCAGGGTCGACTTCCCGGCGATCTGCTACCGCACCCGGTGGTGGTGGATCGGGGCCACCGCCTTCTTCCTCGTCGTCGCGTTCGGGCTCGGCACCTTCATCGCCACCAGCCCGGAGGCCCAGCTGGCCGTGGCGCCGCCCGACGACGTCGCCCGGCTGGTGAACGAGGACTTCGAGAACTACTACAGCTCCGCGCCCGCGCAGGACTTCGCGGCCCGCGTGTTCACCAATAACGCCTACGTCGCGGCGCAGTCGATCCTGTTCGGGGTGCTGCTCGGGATCCCGGTGCTGTTCGTGCTGTTCAGCAACGCCGTGAACGTCGGGATCGCCGGCGGGCTGCTCGCGGCCAACGACCGGGCCGGCCTGTTCTTCGGGCTGGTCCTCCCGCACGGGCTGCTCGAGCTGACGGCCGTCTTCGTCGCCTGCGGCCTGGGGCTCAAGCTCGGCTGGACCGTCGTCGACCCCGGCGGGCGCACCCGGTCCCGGGCGCTGGCGCAGGAGGGTCGGTCGCTGGTGGCCGGGGCCCTCGGGCTCGCGCTGGTGCTGTTCGTGTCCGGGCTCGTGGAGGCGTTCGTGACGCCCTCCGGCCTGCCCACGTGGGCCCGCATCTCCATCGGCGTCGTCGTCGAGCTGGTCTTCCTCGCCTGGGTGTTCGGTCCTGGACGGCGGGCCGTCCAGGCCGGTGTCACCGGCGACCTCGTCGGCGACCTGCGCGGTGACGTCGCGCCGTCCGCGGCCTGAGCGCTAGGCGGGACGCCACCCGCCCTCGGCCACGCCGCCCGGCTGGGGGGCGCCGGCGTCGTACGGGGTCCGGCTGAACACGAAGCTGCCCAGGTCGAGCGCGACGACGGCGCCTCCGTCGCGCACCACCCGCAGCGGCTCGCCCGCGTGGTAGCCGTCGAGCCCGACGAAGGTGCCGTCACCGCGGTCCCGGAAGCGCGAGGCGCGCCCGCCGCCGCTCAGCGCTGCGAGGTGCAGCAGACCGTCGGACGACAGCCGCAGGCCGTACGGGTAGGGGCCCCAGTACCAGGGACCGACCAGCTCGAGCGGTCCGACCTCCGCGGCGGCCGTCCACGGCTCGACGACGTGCGGCTCGTGCTCGCGGACGATCGCGTGCAGGTCGCGCAGGAGAGTGGCGTCGAGGCCGCTGGTGCCGTTGGCGAGGAAGACGGTGCCGAAGGCCTCGTCGCGGTCGGCGAACACCGACGCGAGGAAGCCCGGCATCGAGCCGCCGTGTCCGACGACGGTGCGCTCGCCGCCTGGCGCGGGCAGCCGCACGACCTGCAGGCCCAAGCCGTACGCCGAGAAGCCGGGCGCGGCGCCGTCGACGCCGGCGGGCTCCAGCATCTCCTCCAGCGTGGCGGTCGAGACGACGCCGCCGGTGTCGCCGAGCAGCAGCGCCGCGAACCGGCCGAGGTCGGTGAGGGTCGCCCACAGCTGGCCGGCGGGCGCCATCGCGCCGCCGTCCTCCTCGGGCTCGGGCAGCAGGACGTCGGCCCACGGGTGCACCGCCCAGCCCTTCGCCGCGCGGCCGTCGGGGCGCGGGGTGGTGCGGGTCATGCCGAGCGGCAGCAGCACCTCGTCGCGCACGACGTCGGTCCACGGTCGTCCGCGCAGCCGTGCGACCAGCTCGCCGAGGGTGCCGTAGCCCAGGTTCGAGTAGTGGAAGCGCCGGCCGGCGGCGTGCGGGACGTCGTCGGCGGTCAGCTGCGACGACATGCCCGGCCAGTCGAGCCCGGAAACGCGCTCCCACCAGTCGCCCGGGGCCTCTGCCCGGAGCCCGGCGGTGTGCGACAGCAGCTGGCCGACCGTGCGCTGCCCGTACGGCGTGCCCGGCAGGTGCTGCTCGAGCGGGTCGTCGAGGCCGAGCCGCCCCGCGTCGCGCAGCCGCATCACGGCCAGCGCCACCAGCGGCTTGGTGATCGAGCCCAGGCGGTACTGCACGTCGGCGTGCGGCTCCTCGACCTCACCGCGGCCGGCCGACCAGGCCACGGCGCCGTCGCGCACGACGCCGGCGACCAGTGACGGGACCCGGGCGTCGCGCTGGGCACGGGCGGTGCGGGCCAGCAGCAGCCGGGCAGCGGGGTCGCCCAGGGGAGTCGTCACGTCGTGGACCTCCGGTAGTGGTAGCCGTACGCCGGGGTGAACCCGGCCTGCTCGTACAGCCTGCGAGCCGGGCCGTTGTCGGCCTCCACCTGCAGGTACGCCCCGGTCGCCCCCAGGTCACGCGCCCACGCCCCGAGAGCGCCCAGGACGGCGCGGGCCAGGCCCCGGCGTCGGTGGCTCGTGAGGACCGACATCGAGAACACCCCGAGCAGTCCCTCCTGCACGACGCCGCGGCCGAGCGCGACCAGGGTGCCGTCCTGCTCCACCACCCCGACGTAGCCGGCGGGTGCCTCGACCGCGGCCAGGCACCTGCGGTTGACTTCGAGCTGGTCGGGCCCACCGGTCGAGAACGCCTGCAGCCACGCCTCGCTCGGTCCGGGGGCGACCAGCGAGGCGTCGCCCTCGGGGACCGGTCCGGTCATCACCAGCGTCGGCGCGAGCTGCTCCCACCCGAGGTCCGCGAGCGCGTCGTCGAGGTCGGGGTCGCTCACCTGCAGCAGCGGCGGCAGTCCGCGCTCGCGGTAGAACTCCGTCACGGCCGCGAGCCGCTCGGGGGTCGGTCCGCCGGACAGCGCCAGCCCGGAGTTCGCCCGCTTGGTGACCGGGACCCCGGAGGCGGTCCGCGCGGACCGCAGCAGCCAGCCGTCGTGCACCCGTCGTTCGGCCGCGGGCCACGCGTCGGCCGCGACCCGGTCGAGCAGCAGGCGGTCGGGGGTCCGGTCGGGGGTCCGGTCGGGGGTCACAGCCGGCCGGCTGCCTTGAGCGAGAGGTAGGCGTCCGACACGGCCGGGGCGAAGCTCGCCGGGGGTGCGTCGACGACCTCGACCCCGCGGCGGCGCAGCAGGGCGGTCAGCCGGGCCCGCTCGCCGCGTGCCCGCTCCGCCGCGGCACGGTCGTACACGGCCTCCACGTCGCCGCCGCCGGCGGCCATCTGCTCCACCTTCGGGTCGGCGACGGCGGCCAGCAGCACGGTGTGGCGGGCGGTGAGCGAGCCCAGCGCCGGCAGCAGTCCCTCCTCCAGCGGGGCGGTGTCGAGCGAGGTGAACAGCACGACCAGCGATCGGCGGCGGGTGCGGCGCAGGACCTCGCCGACCAGGCGCCGGCCGTCGCTCTCGACGAGCGCCGGCTCGAGCCGGGCCATCGCGTCGACCATCCGCGGCAGGACGTCCTCGCGTCCGGAGCCCTCGACGAACGCCCGCGGCTCGCGGTCGATCGCGAGCAGCTCGACCCGGTCGCCGGCGCGGGTGGCCAGCGCGCCGAGCAGCAGCGCGGCGTCGAGGGCGGCGTCGAGGCGGGGCACGTCGCCCACGCGCCCGGCGGAGGTGCGGCTGGTGTCGAGGACGATCATGACGGTGCGGTCGCGCTCGGGCCGCCAGGTGCGCACGACGACGTCCTGGCGCCGGGCCGTGGCGCGCCAGTCGATCGCACGGACGTCGTCGCCCTCGACGTAGTCGCGCAGGCTGTCGAACTCGGTGCCCTG